>JBDLJS010000061.1:0-24536 GCA_039714235.1 Bacteroidota bacterium
CTATGGATTGGAAATCAATAGCTAGAAAGGCCTAGGTAAAATATCAGATAACACTCCTTTACGGGGAGGCAAAAGTCAACCTTACGAACGTGTATTAAGAATTCCGTTTTTCTGTGTTTGGCCCAATCATATTCCTGAAAACGGAAATTATAAGAAACAGGTTATTTCGCTCGATATTGCCGCAACAGCAATTAAAGCTGCCGGAGGGGAATTGCCAAAAGAGAAAAAGCTCGATGGATTAGACCTGATGCCTGTTATAGCAAATCATGAAGAAAGTGCCCACAAATACGAAATTGCTGATAACGATACAACTTATTATGTCCTGAACAAAAATGGTTCGGGAAAGTTTGAGAGGTAGTCTGTTGTGTATTTATAATTCGTTTACTTTCCGATACAAAAATTTTTAAAAATGTGGCCTAACACTTCGTGTGTTGATATTTCACCTGTGATTTCACCCAGATAATGGAGGCATTCGCGGATATCCTGCGCAAGAAAATCGCCTGTAATGCCCGAATCCAAACCATTGAGGACGCGTAAAATAGCTTCGTGTGCGTTTTTCAGAATTTCATAATGGCGTGCATTCGTAACAATGACATCATGCTGATCAGCTGCCTCAATGTTTATGGTATGAATCATGTATTCAATCAGTTCATCGAGGTTTTGTTTTTGTTTGGCAGCAATAAATACCAGTTTTTCATTATCAGATAAATCCAGCACGTCGAGCTGTTCAATAGTTTCGTGTAAGCCGGTGTCAATTTTATTTGCAACTATTATTAAGGTCTGCCCATTCGAAATTCGCTCTCTTATGTTATCAATCCGGCTTTTAACAAGCGGGTAGGGGTTATGAGTATCCACTACCAGCAAAACAACGGTTGCCTGCTCTAACTTGCTGTAACTGCGTTCTATACCCAGGTTTTCAATGTGGTCTTCTGTGTCACGGATTCCGGCAGTATCAAAAAAACGAAATGCAGTTCCATGAATGTTAACAACATCTTCAATTACATCGCGGGTAGTGCCATGAATATCGGAAACAATGGCTTTATCCTCGTTTAATAAAGCGTTTAGCAGGGTTGATTTGCCTACGTTAGTTTCACCGACAATGGCTACCGGGATTCCATTTTTTATGGCATTCCCAAGCTGAAAAGAGTTTTTTAGATTTCGGAGAAGCACCTCAATTTTTTCTGTCAATTTTCGTAGTTTGGTGCGGTCGGCAAACTCAACGTCCTCCTCGCTAAAATCGAGTTCCAGTTCAACCATTGCCGTAAAATGGAGAAGCTGGTCTCGTAAATCGTTAATCTCTCTTGAGAATCCTCCGCGCATTTGGTTTATAGCAAGTTTGTGGGCTGCTGCATTCGACGATGAAATTACATCAGCAACCGCTTCGGCTTGTGAAAGATCCATTTTTCCGTTTAAAAATGCACGTTGGGTAAATTCACCTGGCAGGGCAAGACGTGAACCAGATTCAACCAAAACCTCAAGTATCCTTTGCTGAATATAAACCGAACCATGGCATGAAATCTCAATAATATCTTCGCCGGTATAAGATTGTGGCGCCCGAAAAAGACTGATAACCACTTCGTCAATTACTTTGTCATCAAAAACCAATTGTCCGAAATGAATGGTATTGGCTGGTTGTTCTGTTAAAATTTTTCCATGTTTTGGACTTATAAAAATACGGTCTGTAATACTAATCGCTTCACTTCCTGAGAGTCGTACTACTGCAATTGCCCCACTTCCAGGAGAAGTAGATATGGCACATATTGTCGATTGGTCGAGCATTTTCAATTTGTTTTTGGCAAATTTACATGATTTTTCATTATTTTAAATCTCTAAAACAGAGCTAAATTAGTATTCAAATGAATTCCTTAATAAAAGAAACTGCTCGAATTATTAAAAAGTCGAAGTTTACTATCGCCTTTACAGGTGCAGGAATATCGGTCGAGAGCGGAATACCCCCGTTTAGGGGTGAACACGGATTATGGAATAAATACAATCCTGAAGTTCTGGATTTGGGCTATTACCTCGGGAATCCGGCAGAATGCTGGAACTACATTCGCGAAATATTTTACGATTTTTTTGCAGATGCCCATCCTAATAAAGCCCACCTGATTTTAGCTAAAATGGAACAAATAGGACTACTGAATTCTGTAATAACCCAAAATATCGACAATCTTCACCAGGAAGCCGGAAGCCACGTAGTACATGAGTTTCATGGAAATTCAAAAAAACTGAAGTGTTTAAAGTGTGAGAGAATTTACAGGGCGGAAGAAATTGACTTTAATAATATTCCACCAAAATGCGATGATGACGGGGAAATATTAAAACCCGATTTTATCTTCTTTGGCGAAGGAATCCCGCACGATGCCTATTCCCATTCGTTTGCAGATGCAGAGAAGGCAGAGGTTTGTCTGATTATTGGGTCAACCGGAGAGGTAATGCCCGCTTCGTATGTACCCCGAACAGCCAAACAAAGCGGAGCAACAATTATTGAAATTAACCCGGAAGAATCGATGTTTACGGGGCAGGTAACAGATATTCATCTAAAAGGAAAAGCTTCAGAAGTGTTAACAGAACTGGCCAGT
Source organism: Bacteroidota bacterium (assembly GCA_039714235.1). Lineage (GTDB taxonomy): Bacteria > Bacteroidota > Bacteroidia > Bacteroidales > Prolixibacteraceae > Draconibacterium. Next base: position 2,583 of record JBDLJS010000061.1, read on the forward strand.
CAATTATTTTGAACAATTCAACCAAAAGTTCGAACATTAAACAGTCTGGTGTTAATTTCATTCTAAATCAGAAAGTTTATGACAACTGCTTTTTATTAAACTTTAAGAACATTTATATTTGCGCATCCTGATTGAAAACTATTAAAAAAAATAAAATGAAATTATTAGAAGGAAAAACAGCAATCGTTACCGGCGCATCGCGCGGAATAGGAAAAGCAATTGCATTAAAATTTGCCCAGGAAGGTTGTAATGTGGCTTTTACCGACCTTTTTGAAGACGAAAATATGAAGGCCACTGAAGCCGAATTACAGGCACTTGGAGTAAAAGCTAAAGGATACGCTTCAGATGCCAGCAATTTTGACGATACCGACAAAGTTGTTAACGAAATTGTAAAAGATTTTGGGGCAATTGATGCTTTGGTAAACAATGCAGGAATTACTAAAGATACACTCTTAATGCGTATGACAGAAGACCAGTGGGATGCAGTGATTAATGTAAATCTGAAATCGGTTTTTAACTTCACAAAGGCAGCACAGCGTACTATGCTTAAGCAACGCAGCGGTTCTATTATCAACCTGAGCTCGGTAGTTGGAGTAAGCGGTAACGCAGGACAATCCAACTATTCTGCTTCGAAAGCGGGTATTATTGGTTTTACTAAATCAGTTGCACGGGAGTTGGGGTCACGCGGCATTCGTTCCAATGCAATTGCTCCCGGTTTTATAATTACTGAAATGACAGGAAAAATACCGGAAGAGGCACGTAAAGCCTGGGAAGCTGCTATTCCTTTAAAACGTGGTGGTACTCCGGAAGAAGTGGCAGGTGTTGCAACATTCCTTGCCTCAGATTTATCATCGTATGTTAGCGGACAGGTAATTACCGTTTGCGGTGCAATGAATACCTAGCATTGTTTAATGATTAATTATAATTGATTATTTACCGGAACTAAAGATTTTCTTGTAAATATTATTAATGCAAATAAGTTAGCTGTCAGAAAATTCTGGCAGCTTTTTTATGTATAATCTGAAATTTCACTATACATATTTATATACAATCCATTTATACAGATGTTTCTTAAGCACCTGTGTATCAGAAGAAAATCTACGCAAATATTTGCATGTTTACAAATGTAAAACAGGTATTATTAACTATCAGAAAGAGTTCGTTGTCTTTTCTTTGTTACGAAAACAAAAGTTACATTTTGTGTTATTCTCACGATTTCAGACAAAGTTGTTATCAGATTAGATTATTTTTAAAATAATACGTAAATTGTATTTGGGAAAGAGATAAGCAACTAAAAGATGCTCGACAAATCAATCGCGTACCGTTTAAGTATTTATATTTCATTAGCAGTAATAAGTGTATTTATTGTTTTTATTGCTATCTATTTTCTTTCCAATCAAAAAACTATAAAGGAGAATGTTTACCATAAAGCGGTAGCTGCCAGCGCTAATGTTGTTGGCAATGTTAGATATCACGTAGTATCGACAAAAGAAATCGCAAACAATATATCGGAACAAATAATTTTTTATGGACAGCACGAAGAAGCTGACTTATTCATTGAACGACTGATTGAGAAGTATCCCTTTATAAATGCCATTCATGTAAATATAGATACATCTGTTCCTCAACTTCCTTATCATAACTTTTATTGTTTTAATTATGGCGATTCGATTCGTTGTTTTCATAATAATACAAAATTCAAAACGTGCATTAGTGAAGAGATTCCCTTTAAACGATTGCAGGAAAATCAGGAGCCAAACTGGTCGGAACCAATACGATGTAACAGAAATAATAACGTTGTTGCACCTTATTACTCGCCAATTACCATTACTGGCGATGAACAAAAAGATAAACATGTAGGCGAAGTAATATGTGAATTATCGTTATTCGAATTAAACGAGTCGATTAATAGCATAGAAATTGGAGAAAGGGGATTTGCATTTCTGCTTTCGAAAGAAGGAACATACGTTACACATCCCAATAAAGAATGGATTTTAAAAAGAAGTATTTTTAAAGTCTCTAAAAAGATATACAATCCTAACAAAATAGATGTAGAGAGTATATTGCAAAAAGGTCTGACAGGGACTACAATAGCCTATCCTGAATACCTTGATTATGAAAAATGCTGGGTTTATTATACTCCCATAGAAGATTGTAACTGGACTTTAATTTATGTAATGCCATTTGATAAAATATATGGACCACTGTACCTTTCCATCCTGAGGATGCTGTTTTTCTCTGTTCTTGGAATTCTGGTAATATTCATGTTGGTCACTTATATCTCTAACAGACAAATTCAGCCATTAAGTTCGGTAACCAACCAGCTAAAAAATTTCAGCTCGCTTACAGGCGATTCTGACGCTACATCGATGAATGAGGTAAAACGTATTTCCGAGAGTTTGAACAATTTAAAATCGTGGTATGAGAAATATAAGCTTTCTCTTTCGAACGAAGTTAAAAAAAGCAAGGACAGACAACGGGATCTGCTCCAGGCCTCAGAAATTCAGCGAAGTTTTATACAAACTGATTTTCCAGCCTTTACAAATAGAGATGATATTGATTTATTCGCAATTTATAAACCTGTTCATATAGTTAGCGGAGATTTATACGATTACTTTTTTATTGACGATGATAACCTGGTTTTTACAATAGGAGATGTATCGGGGAAAGGAGTTCCGGCAGCCTTTTTTATGAGTGTTGCACAAACAATTATTAAGAGTAGCGCCAACAAAAAATCAGCAAAATCGATAGTAAACAAGGCCAACAAAAATCTTTACACTAATAATCAACATCAGTTTTTTCTTACCATGTTTTTAGGAATACTGAATTTACGAACAGGCAACCTAACCTATTGTAATGCTGCTCATACACCTCCCTACATCCTACGCAAAAACGGCGAATTACAAATGTTATCGCAAGCACACGGTTTGCCTTTAGGGCTCTATCCCGATAAAAAATATAAGGAGGATACAATTGACTTAACCTCAGGCGATTCTATTATATTATATACCGATGGAGTTACTGAGCTTTTTGATGAAAACAAATTGCAATACGGCAATTCACGATTTGAAGAAAATATTAAAAATTTAACTGAATTACCTCCGAAGGAGATGGCTGAAAGGATTGAGAAGAGTCTTAACCTGTTTGTCGGCGAATCAAAGCAATCTGACGATATTAGTTTATTAATAATAAAATACAAAGCATAAGAAAAGGCCGGAAATCCCGGCCTTTTATCTCTATTTTCTTTTACTTATTTCCTTTTTTCCTGACAAAATCCGCATCAGGAGTTTTTCGTTCTTTTTATCGTACCCAACAGAAATAGTATCGCCTTCTGTAATTGAAGCTTTAATAATAATTTCCGCCATTTCATCTTCCAGGTATTTCTGAATTGCCCTTTTTAATGGTCTTGCACCAAATTGTGGGTCGTACCCTTTTTCTGCTATAAAGTCTTTGGCGGCAGGAGATAGTTTTAATTTATAATTCAAAGACTCAACCCGTTTATATAAATCTTCAATTTCAATATCGATTATTTGGTGAATATGTTTTTTCTCCAACTTGTTAAACATTACAACATCATCAATCCGGTTTAAAAATTCAGGAGCAAAAGCCTTTTTAAGCGCCTTTTGAATGATATATTTCGCGTGTTCATTCTCCTGTTCCGGTGTTTGATTGGTAGAGAAACCAACTCCCCGTCCAAAGTCTTTAAGTTGCCGCGAACCTATATTGGAAGTCATAATAACAATAGTATTTCTGAAATCGATATTGCGACCTAAACTATCGGTAAGCCTTCCTTCGTCGAGCAGTTGTAACAATAAATGAAATACATCGGGGTGTGCTTTCTCCATTTCATCCAGGAGCACCACTGAATATGGTTTACGTCTTACTTTCTCGGTTAACTGTCCTCCCTCTTCGTAACCTACGTATCCGGGAGGGGCTCCAACCAATCTCGACACAGAGAATTTTTCCATGTATTCGCTCATATCAATCCGTATTAACGAATCCAGGCTGTCGAAAAGATAAGTAGCCAGTACTTTTGCCAGCTGGGTTTTCCCGACACCTGTAGGCCCAAGAAAAATAAACGATCCGATAGGTCTGTTTGGATCTTTTAACCCGGCCCGGTTACGCTGAATAGCCTTTACAATTTTAGCAATTGCTTCAGCCTGTCCAATAACCCTGCCTTTCAGGTCTTTGCTCATATTCATCAGCCGCTTGCCTTCAGCCTGGGCTATGCGTTGTACCGGTACTCCCGACATCATGGCAACTACCTCGGCAACTTTGTGCTCATCAACAGTTTCCCTGTGATGAAGCAATTCTTTTTCCCATTTCTCTTTTTCCTGGTCAAGAAGTGTTAAAAGGTTTTTCTCCTTATCGCGGTAATTAGCAGCTAATTCAAAATTCTGACTTTTAACTGCAGTAATTTTTTCTTCCTTGGTTTTTTCAATTTTTTCTTCCAGCTTAACTACCTTTTCTGGAACATTAATATTGGAGATATGAACTCTGGAGCCTGCTTCGTCAAGTGCATCAATAGCTTTATCTGGCAAATACCTGTCGGTAATGTAACGGGCAGTTAATTTTACACATCCCTCAATAGCTTCCGGTGTGTAAATTACGTTATGATGATCTTCGTACCTAACCTTAATATTATTTAAAATATCAATTGTTTCGTCTATTGAAGTTGGATCAACCATAACTTTCTGGAAACGACGTTCCAATGCACCATCTTTCTCAATCTGCTGTCTGTATTCATCCAGGGTAGTGGCTCCTATGCACTGAATATCGCCCCGTGCCAGTGCAGGCTTAAGCATATTGGCTGCATCCAGCGAACCGGTTGCACCACCAGCTCCAACAATGGTATGAATTTCGTCGATGAATAATATTACATTATTTACTTTCGAAAGCTCATTTAATATGGCTTTCATTCTCTCTTCAAATTGACCGCGGTATTTTGTACCGGCAACAATCGAAGCAATATCAAGACTTACAACTCTCTTATCGAATAAAAGGCGCGATACTTTTTTGCCAATGATACGCAGTGCAAGTCCTTCGGCGATTGCCGATTTGCCTACTCCCGGCTCTCCAATAAGTATAGGATTATTCTTTTTCCTTCTGCTTAATATTTGCGCCAGACGCTCAATCTCTTTTTCCCGGCCAACAATAGGGTCCAGGCTGTTTTCTTCGGCAAGTTTTGTAATGTCAATACCAAAATTGTCTAATACCGGAGTATCCGATTTTGACGATGCACCCTTTTTACTACTTTGCGAACCAGATGATCCTTTTGAAAATCCTTCTGCCGGTTCATCATCTTCGCTATCCGGAAAGTCTGATTTTGACTCGGGGAATTTATAATCCTGTAACTGTGATTTTACCATGTAATAATTAATCCCCAACTCTATAAGTAGCTGGGTCGCAACACAGTCATTGTCTTTCAATATTGCAAGTAACAGGTGTCCGCTGTTTGCAGTAACACTTTTAAACGATCTGGCTTCCAGATAGATTAATTTTAGTGTTTTTTCAGTCGACTTTAACATCACCAAATCAGCTTTTCTGTCAACCTCCCGGTCAGTTCTTATCTTTTTTTCAACAAGTTTTTTTACCTCTGCCAAATCAATACCAAGGTTTTCCAGTATATCAGTTGCAATTCCTTCACCGTCTCTTAAAATTCCCAAAAACAAATGTTCCTGCCCAATATAATCATTCCCCAAACGAATTGCTTCCTCCCGGCTATATCCTATAATATCCTTAATTCTCGGTGAAAATTGTGAATCCATAAATAAAAATAATTTTATATCATATTTAACAAATATTATTCCCAAAAGATTAAAACACTAAATTACTTAAAAAACCACGGTGTAAACTACCTTATTGGCAGAAGTTATCAAATCCTATAAATTTTGCATGCAGATTTGACATGTTAAATTGTTAATATCTTATTGATGAATACATGTTAAAACAGATACAAAAAAGATACTTTAAACCATTGATTTTACTATTTTTGTGGGTCTTTTTAAAAGTGATAATTTATATTGAAAGGAGATAAAATGACAGAAGGTGAAAAGATTATCAGAATAAACATAGAAGAGCAGATGAAGTCTGCTTATATTGATTATTCAATGTCTGTAATAGTATCGCGCGCTTTACCCGATGTACGCGATGGCTTTAAACCGGTACACCGCCGGGTTTTATTCGGGATGCATGAACTGGGAACTCTATCGAACAGACCATATAAAAAATCAGCCAGAATTGTTGGTGAAGTATTGGGTAAATACCATCCACACGGCGATTCTTCGGTTTATTTTACCATGGTTCGCATGGCCCAAAACTGGTCTTTAAGGTATCCCATGGTTGACGGACAGGGAAACTTTGGTTCGGTTGATGGCGACAGCCCTGCTGCAATGCGTTACACCGAAGCGCGAATGTCGAAAATTTCGGAAGAAACTTTAGCTGATCTGGATAAAAACACAGTTGATTTTCAGCCAAACTTCGATGAATCGTTAAATGAACCTACGGTTCTTCCCACAAAAATTCCGCAACTATTAATAAATGGTGCATCGGGTATTGCAGTTGGAATGGCTACCAATATGCCACCACACAATTTAACCGACACTATTGATGCAACTATTGCATATATCGAAAATAACGATATTGAAATAGAAGAGTTAATTGATATTATTAAAGCACCCGACTTTCCGACCGGTGGAATTATATATGGTTACCAGGGAGTGAAAGATGCTTTTGAAACCGGGAGAGGAAGGATTTTAGTACGAGGTAAAGCTCATATCGAGAACGAAGGTGGAAGAGAAAAAATAATAGTTACCGAAATCCCGTACATGGTTAACCGCGCCGAAATGATTCAGAAGACAGCTGATCTGGTTAACGAGAAAAAAATTGAAGGAATTTCTAATGTTAACGACGAATCGGACAGGGAAGGGATGCGTATAGTTTACGATATTAAACGCGATGCCATGAGCAACGTCGTTTTAAATAAACTTTATAAATACACCGCGCTTCAAACCTCGTTCAGTGTAAACAATATTGCACTTGTACACGGCAGGCCAAGAATTCTGAATCTGAAAGATTTGATCAAACATTTTGTCAATCACCGTCACGAAGTGGTAATCCGTCGTACACAGTACGAACTGGAGCAAGCAGAAAAAAGAGCTCATATTCTCGAAGGTTTAATAATTGCAAGCGATAACATAGATGAAGTAATATCGATTATCCGCTCTTCATCAACACCTGACGAAGCAAGGGAAAAATTGATTGATCGCTTTGAATTAAGCGAAATTCAGGCCAGAGCAATCGTAGATATGAGGTTGCGTCAGTTAACCGGTCTCGAGCAGGACAAACTCAGAAGAGAATACGAAGATATTATGAAGCAAATTGAACATCTTAAAAGTATTTTGGAAGATGTTACCATGCGGATGAATATTATAAAGGATGAGTTACAGGAAATTAAATCGCGGTTTGGCGATGAAAGAAGGACTGAACTGGTTCCCAATGCTGAAGAATTCAACCCTGAAGATTTTTACGCCGATGAAGATATGGTAATTACCATTTCTCATCTGGGGTATATTAAACGTACGCCGCTCACCGAATTCCGAACACAGGGAAGGGGAGGTGTTGGTTCTAAAGGAAGTACAACCCGTGATGAAGATTTTCTGGAGCACATTTTTATTGCCTCTATGCATAATACTTTACTTCTGTTTACAGAAAAAGGTAAATGTTACTGGCTGAAAGTTTACCAGATTCCGGAAGGAACAAGGGCATCAAAAGGCCGGGCAATTCAAAATGTATTAAACATTGAACCGGACGATAAAGTATTGGCATTTATTAAGGTGAAAACACTTGCCGATCAGGAATTTATTAATAATAATTACATTATACTGGCCACTAAGAAAGGTGTTATTAAGAAAACCACATTGGAAGCTTATTCGCGTCCGCGGCAAAACGGTGTTAATGCTATAACAATTAAAGATGGCGACCAATTACTCGAGGCAAGACTGACAAATGGCAGTAGCGAAGTAATGCTTGCTGTTCGTTCGGGCAAGGCTATACGGTTTAACGAAAGTATTGTCAGACCAATTGGCCGAACTGCTTCAGGTGTACGTGGAATTAGGCTGGGACATGAAAATGATGAAGTTATTGGAATGATTTGTGTTCAGAATGGAAATGAAGACATTCTGGTAATTTCAGAAAATGGTTATGGAAAACGTTCTAAAATTGATGACTACAGAGTAACCAACAGGGGAGGGAAAGGCGTAAAAACAATTAATGTAACCGAAAAAACAGGTGAGTTAATAGCAATTAAAAGCGTTTCCGACGATAATGATTTAATGATTATTACCCAAAATGGTATTACAATACGGTTAGCTGTCAGCTCTATATCGGTACTTGGCAGGGCAACACAGGGAGTTAGAGTTATTAATTTAAAAGGAGACGATAGCATTGCCTCTGTTGCCAGGGTTACCATAGAAGAGACCAATGACGAAGAGATTGAGAATGAAGAAAATAACCTAGAACAAGAATAAATAACTGATAATTCGTATTCAAATTTGAGATAAATAAGAAAACATATATTTTTGTGACAAAATTTATAATTCAAAATTTATAAAAATGAAAAAGACAATTATTCTACTAGCCCTAGTATTTGCCGTTTCAGCAGCGTTTGCTCAGAAAGGGAAGGTTACAAGTGCTCAGAATTTAAAAGACACAGGAAAACTTGATAAAGCTTTAGAGGCAATTGAATCTACAATTGATCCTACGAACGAAAAGGCCGAAAAAACTATTCCGTGGCCGAAAACATGGGAAGTCAGGGGTGAAATTTACCAGGCCATATTCCAATCTCAAGACGCTAACTTTAAACAGTTAAGCGAAGATCCACTAACAGTAGCTTTAGATTCATATAAAAAGGCTTTGGAACTGGACGAGAAAGGTAAAAATGACAATAGTGTTAAAATTAAACTAACACTGTTAACCAACGATTTAACAAATCAGGCGGTTCAAGCATTTCAGGACGAAGATTATAACAAAGCATTGTCTACATTCGAGCAAATTCTCGACATTCAGAATATTGATGTTGTAAAAGAAGATAACCCGGGTGCTGTTGATACTGTTATTCTGTTTAATACAGGACTGGCTGCATACAATGCCGAGAACTATGAGAAGGCAGTAAAATATTATGGAGAAGCTGCTAAATATGGTTACAACGGGGCTCGTACAATTAGCCTTATCTCCAATACTTATCAGCAAATGGGAGATACCATTAATGCATTAAAAACCTTGCAGGATGGTTTCGAGAAATATCCGGAAGACAACGGTGTTCTTACCAGTATGATTCAGATTTATCTTGATATGAACAAAACTGACGATGCCATGAAATATCTGAATATGGCTATTGAGCAAGATCCAACCAATGCAACATATTATTTTGCACAGGGAACCTTATATGAAAAAATTGGAGATGAGGAGAATGCGGTTAAAACTTACGATAAAGCGATTGAAGTTGACGGTAAGTTCTTTAATGCATATTATAACCTGGGAGCATTGTATTATAATAAAGGTGTTCAGCAGGTAGAAGCTGCAAATGCAGTTCCACCAAACGATAATGCAAAGTACCAGGAAGAACTGAAAAAGGCTGATGTCTGGTTCGAAAAGTCGTTGCCTTACATGGAGAACTGTTATGAATTAAATCCAGAAGATATCAGCACACTGGAATCATTAAAGAACTTGTATTATCGTAAAAAAGATATGGATAAATACAATGCAATTCTTGAAAAATTAGGACAATAAAAAACAATAATCAATAAGTTAAAAGGGAAGATGCAAATCTTCCCTTTTTTGTTTGTACACAGCTGATTAATAACCTAATAGCACAAATAGGAACTGGCTTTAAAATGTTTAAAATGAGATAATGGCATGGTTTATGTAAGTATATCATACCAAAACAATCAATTCGTTAAAATTCAATAAATTAAATTATTAAAGTCATGAATAAGGTTATTTTACTATTATTATCATTTAGTCTCTCTTTCTCAGTATTTGCACAAAAAGGCAAGGTTACAAGTGCACAAAACCTGAAAGACACAGGCAAACTCGATAAAGCCCTTGAGACAATAGAATCTACGCTTAATCCATCGAATCCAAAATCTGAGAAAACAATTCCATGGCCAAAAACATGGGAGGTTCGAGGAGATATTTACCATGCTATTTATCAAACAAAAGATGCCAATTTTAAACAATTAAGTGACGATCCGCTTACCGAGGCTTTAAATTCTTACAAAAAGGCTCTGGAACTAGATGAAAAAGGAAAATTTGATAAAAGCATTAAAATCAAATTAACACTGTTAACCAATGATTTTTCCAATCAGGCAGTTGAAGCCTATAATGCAGAAGATTTCGATAAAGCATTATTCTCTTTCGAGCAAGTTATTGAGATTCAGAATATTGACATAGTAAAAGAAGACAATCCTGATATTGTAGATACTGTAATTATTTTTAATACCGGTTTAGTAGCATATAATGCACAGAAATATGAAAAGGCAATTAAATATTATAGCGAGGCCGCAAAATATGGTTATAACGGTGCACGAACACATACACTTATTGCCAATGCATATGAACAAATAGGGGATACATTAGCCGCTTTGGAAGCAGTAAAGAAAGGATTTGAAAAATACCCTGAAGACAATAGTGTATTAAACAGCATGATTGACTATTACCTTAAATCAGGTAAAAACGACGAAGCCATGAAATATCTTAATATGGCGATTGAAAAAGATCCAACCAATGCTACGTATTATTTTGCACAGGGAAGCTTATTTGAAAAGTTCGAAGATGAAGAAAATGCGCTAAAATCGTATAACAAAGCAATTGAGGTTGATGCAAACCATTTTAATTCCTATTTCAATTTGGGTGTATTATTTTATAATAAAGGTGTTCAGCAGGAAGAAATTGCGAGGGCTGTACCGCCAAACGATAATGTTAAATACCAGGAAGAACTAAAAAAAGCAGATGTGTGGTTTGAAAAATCGATACCGTATTTAGAGAAATGTCATGAACTAAATTCTGAAGATATCTATACACTGGAGTCACTTAAAAACTTGTATTACCGTAAAAAAGATATGAATAAATACAATGTTATAGTTGAAAAATTAGGACAATAATAAAATTACATGCTATAAGGAGGGCAGAACACTCTCCTTTTTCAATACATACTATATTTATCATAATATCAATTATAGGACAAGTGTATATGTTTGATATTTCGGAGTACTCGGCATAATACGCCCAGCTCTGCTGGTTTGCATAAAATCAGATATATGGTTTGCAAAGGCATATATCGGCTCGGATTTTATGTAAAAGTGATGACAATCTTTTTCTTGGCATGGTTCGCCCTATAATTAAATATTATGTCTGCGCTTGGCCTCGCTTGCCTTCGCCAAACCACTCGGGTAAATAGAACGCACAAAGCCCACACTTTTAGATTGTGGTACTTTGAATAACTGTGCTAAAAAAATATTTTAAGCGATTCTACGGAGTTTATTAAACTGAGTTCAAATGACAAATACAAAACAAACTTGATATGATTTGTTTAATTTCATTTGTTTATCATAATTAATACAGATGATGTTTTTTATTGTTATAAAAGAAAAAAGCCGGTAAACCGGCTTCTGTTGTATTGTTGTTACTGTGATTTATTCCTCCATTGAATCCATTTCATCGATTACCCTTATTTTATTTTTAAGAAACTCAATCTTCTGCCTGGTAACCTCAATTTTGTTCTGCACATCCTTAATTAACGATTCAGCATTTTTCGATTCGGCAAAGAAACCAATATTGTTATCGAGCAACACCAAATCATTTTCCAGTTGTTTGAGTTTATTCATATACTTTTCGCGTTCCATGCGCATTTTGTTCTGTCCTCTGGTTGATTCTGAGAACGATGACATTTTGCTCCTGAATTTCAGTAAGTTACGCTTATCTTCATCAATGTTCAGTTCGTCGTACATTTTATTAATGGCATCTCTGAAATGACTTTGAATTTCGTCTTTCTTTTTATAAGGCACATGTCCTATTTCTGTCCAGCGACGCTGAAAATCTTTTAAAGTATTTAAATTTTCATCAACATCAGTTGCTGGTTTAAAATTCATAACCTCTTCAATCAGTTGCTCTTTAAGTTTCAGGTTATCAACCTGTTCTGTGTCCATAGACGAAAAATGTTCCGATTTTTTATCGAAAAAGTGATCACAGGCAGCCCTAAACCGCCTCCAGATATTGTCGGAATGTTTACGCGGGACAGGACCTATTTCTTTCCATTTTTTCTGAATACTGATAAAATCCTGGGTAGTTTTTTTCCAGTCCGTATTGTCTTTTAATGCTTCGGCCTGAACACATAAATCTATTTTTAGTTGCAGGTTATTTTGCTGGATCTCTTTGTTTTTAGCATAAAATTCGCGTTTGGCATCGAAAAATTTGTCGCAAGCTGTACGGAACCGATCATAAATTATATTGTTGTCTTTACGCGGAGCAAAACCGATGGTTCGCCATAACTTTTGCAGTTCAATCAACTCTTTCGATTTCTCGTCCCACTCTTTATGGTTGGTAATTTCAAATTCGTTTATCTTTTCAACCTTTTCACAGAGAGCAGTTTTTGCCTCCAGATTTTTCTTTTGTTCTGTTTTCCGGTTTTCGAAAAATTCCTGGTGCTTTTTATTAATTTTGGAGGTAGCTGCTTTAAACCTTTCCCAAATGTCGTCTTTGTTTTCGCGTGGAACCGGACCTATCTCGCGCCACAGTTCGTGGTATTTCTGCAACGTATTAAATGCTTTTATTATTGAAGGTTCTACCAGGAGTTCTTCAGCCCTTTCGCATAAATTCAATTTTGTTTCCAGGTTTTTCTTTAAGTCGAGATCACGCAGTTCGCGATTTATTTTTACGTAGTCGTAGAAATTTTCTACATGGAAATGGTAAGTATCCCAAAGGTTTTTCATTTTCGACTGCGGAACCAGCCCAAGCTCACGCCATCTCTTTTGTAACTCCTTAAAATCATGAAAGGTTTTATTAATTGATTCTTCGTTATTAATTAAACCTTTTATCTCTTCGATAACCTGATATTTCAACTTCAGGTTTTCCTCTTTCTCAATTTCAAGTTTTTTATTGAATTCGATACGTATTCCCCGGTAACGTTTTAATAAATCTTTTATATCGTTTTCATAGGGATCCTGCTCTGCTTTAAAATCCTGCTCTTCCCCACCCTCTTCAATGAATTTATTTTTTGCATCGGTAATATTCTGGTTCAGATTTTTGTAGAAAACGGCTTTAATGGTTTCTACCTCGTATTTTATATTCTTATCACCATTTTCATCCAATATATCGCGAAGGGCATTAACCAGTTCAATTTGTGTATGTGCCGTATAATCAATTGATTCCTCTTTTTCTTTTTCCACAGGCTTTTCAACCTTCGCAGAATCTTTCATTTTATCTTCCTTATCCTGATTCGGCTCCTCTTTTGTATCTTTTTCAGCTTTTGCTGCTTTTTCTTCTTTGTTGACTATTTCTTCCTTTTTGTCTTTATCGTCAGATTTTTCTTCTTTATTATCAGTAACTGCCTCTACTTCTTCGGTCTTCTCTGCTACCTTTTTCTTTGGCTCTTCCTTTTTGCTTTTTTTCTTTGTTTCTGCCTTTTCTACAGCTGTTTCCTTTCCTGTTTTTTGAGTCTGTTCCTCAACTTCAACCTTAGATTTTTCCTCTGGTTGTGCTATTTCTTTTTCTTCTTCTGCATTATCTTCTACCTTGGCCTTTTCCTTAACCTCAGTCTTCGTCTTCGCCTTTGCCTTCTTTTGTGTTTCAGCCTTTTCTTTTTTTTCAGTTTTTTCTACAGAATCTTTTTTTTGTGGAGTTGTTTCCTCCGCATTAATTTCATCTTTCGGAGCAATGGTTTGCTCAGAATTTTTAAGGTCAGAATTTTGCTTACTGTTTAACTCTTCTGAGTTTTTTAGATCTTTAGGTTCCATTTACAATTAATTTAAACCGCGTTTCGTCGGTGTGCGTAATAATCATTGAACTACGAAAATAGGTAATTACGCATAAATACTCAATTTTTAAAGCAAAATAAAACTTTTCACAGTAAATGATTATTGGAAGTCAGATACTTATGATCTTATAATTCAGGATGAATTATTTACTAATGTGTTTAATTTTATTGCTTTCGGGTGTCATCCATCTCTTTAGTTTCGCTGAAGCCGGTTTCCTTCCATAAAAGAAATCATCGAGCTGCAATGCTAACCGGCGATTCAGTGGGTTCCGTTTTATCATCCAGCGTATGGTATTATGAATAAAATTATTGGGGTGAGAATAAGGGCATACGGCAATACACCTACCACAATCAGTACCTGCTTTTCTCCAATATGTAAAACATATTTCATGATTAATTTTCCATCGCTTTGGAGGATTATTTTCTTTATATGAGTTGGTTGGAATAGATTGAGTAGGGCAATTTACTGCACATTTTTTACAAATCTCGCAAAATTGAATTACCGAGCTATCCGGTGGATTTTCATATGCCGGCAATTCCAGGTTTGTCGATACTGCCCCTACTCTTACTCTGGGCCCCAGCTCCGGAGTCATTAACAATCCCATTCGGCCAATAGCCCCCAGCCCAGCATCTTGGGCCACTATTGGACAAATAAGACGATAATTGGCATCGATGTGAGCTCTGGCCTCGTATCCGAGGTTGCGAAGAAACTCTGTTAACTGAACTGCAATACGGCCTGCATTTAAATATTGCTGTGCCGACTCGAGTATTACAGGTCCTTTAGGATTATAACTCATAGCCTTCTGCTCCATTTCAACTGTAAAAGCGATGGCATAATTATGATCAAGTTCAACCTCTTCGCCATATTGTTCTCCCCTGCCTACATGTGTGTACACATGATGTGGTTTTATTAAAGCAAATCCTACTCTGACAGCACCAAGTTGTTTGGTCCAGTTTTTAATAAACTCCGATATTTCCTTACCTGATAGCTTAGATTTTCCCTTTACAGCAGCCTGTTCAACCAATGGATTCAATAAATCAACTGTTGAAAATGTTGCCTTTGATGCGCTATAGAGTAACTCGTTATAAAAAAATGTCCCTTTCTCCAACAAACCCGGATAATTCCTAAAATTGTCATCAACAGGTTTGTTTTCAGGCCGCATTTTATAATATGAATTGAATCTTTCTGTCCCTGCCTTTAATGTATCTCTCGAAAACATCACATCCCTCTCGTCGTAACGGTTTTCAGGAATTTTAAATAAAATATTTCTATTTCCAAATTTTAATAAAATAATTATCAGAATTAATAGCTGTGCCACAAGCAAATAAGGAAAAATTTGTGTCGGAAGAGTACTAACTACAACAAGGATTAAACCATAAAACAGAAGTGTAATTATTCCTCTTAATAAAGCTCTTTTCTCGTTTTCCAGAAATGAATAAACCACAAACAAGAGTAAAAAAACACCAAATGCAATTAAAAGTAGCCAGGTAAAAAACTCAATCATAACCAATCTTTGAATGTAAAAGTAAAATTATATTGAGAGTAAATCTCAGATTTTTATCAGCAACAATTTAATTTATACGATTTATGTTATAAAGCTATGTTCAAAAACATGGGTAAAAATTTATATTCAGGACAAATCGCATTTTTATTTTTTGTGGTATTTTCTAAATTTAAGACTTTATTTATAACCAAAAAATTGACAAAAATCTAACCGATGGGGTAAGTATTTTCTTTTTAAGTAAACGCAATTCGTGCCGCAGCCAGATGGCCGAGGCTATTTTAAGGAGTTTTAATAAAAACCTGGATATTTATTCAGCCGGACTCGAACCTGTTGACCATGTAAGTGCTATTGCTATTGAGGTAATGAAGGATGTTAATATCGATTTAAAACAGGGTGTTCCTAAAGACTACTCGGAATTCAGAAATTACGAATTCGATTACCTGGTAACCGTTGGTGAAGGAACCAATGAAGAGTTTAAGGTGTCGGAAATTAAATACAAACAAAAATTACATTTGGGTTTCCGAAGTCCGTATAAAAATTCAAAATCGCACAATGAAATTAAAAGTAAGTGCCGTGAAGTACGCGATGAAATTATGCTGGAAATGGACTATTTCTACAACAAAATATTAAAAAAAGCACCCATCAGTTGATGGATGCTTTCCTTTTTTATTGCGATATAATCTCTTCAATTTCATCGGGAGTAATTGGTATTCTTTCCCCTATTATTTCACTACCGGTTTCGGTAACCAGAATGTCGTCTTCCAGGCGTATTCCTCCAAAATCGCGGTATTCATTTACTTTTTCAAAATTGATAAAATCTTTATTTATTCCCTCAGCCTGCCATTTATCAATTAAAGCAGGAATAAAATAACACCCGGGCTCGTTAGTAATTACAAATCCCGGTTTTAATTTTTTTCCTAATCGCAGGTAAGCTGTTCCAAACTGGTCAACTGGCCGGATTTCGTCGTCGTACCCGACGTAAATCTGCCCGAGGTCTTCCATGTCGTGAACATCGAGCCCCATCATGTGGCCAAGTCCATGAGGAAAGAACATAGCATGTGCCCCGTTTTTAACTGCCTCGCTTACATCGCCTTTCATAAGTCCAAGATCTTTTAATCCTAAAGCAATGACTTCGGCAGCCGCCAGATGAACAGAAAGATAGGTAACACCCGGTTTGGTTAACTCTGTGGCTTTATTGTTGGCCGCTAATACGATTTCATAAATTTCGCGTTGTTTTTGTGTAAATTTTCCACCTACCGGAACAGTACGTGTAAAATCAGAAGCATAATGCAGTAACGATTCTGCACCTGCGTCAGTAAGCATTAAATTACCTTTTTTAAGTATTTGCGAATGGTCGTGGTTGTGAAGTGTCTCCCCGTTTTGTGAAAGAATAATCGGGAAAGATGTCATTCCTCCTCCAGCTAGTGCAATACCTTCAATGGTTCCTGCAATTTTTTGTTCCCATGTTCCAGGCTGAGCCATTTTCATGGCTGTTACATGCATTTCGAAGCCGGTAGCACAGGCTTTTTTTATCTCTTCTATCTCCTGAGGTTCTTTTATTTCACGAATTGAAATAACAGCCTTTATAAACTCCAGCGAAGCATTTTCGTTTATATTAAAAGATGAAATACCAAGCATTTTTTCCAGCAAAATTTTATTTTCTCCCCGGTAAGGAGGAAGAAAATGTACTTTCCGGCCTTGCTTTAATGCATCAGAAATAAAATCGAAAAGTTTGGCAAATGGCGCTGTGTTTACAACTCCTGCTTTTGCGGCGTTCTTTTTAAGCGAAACCTGTGGACCCATCCAGATAATATCTTCAATGTCCACATCATCGCCAAAAATGTAGTCTTCCCCGCTATCGAAATCAACTACGCCAGCCAGTCCCGGAATATCCAGACCAAAAAAATACAGAAACGAACTGTCTTGCCTGTAGTGATAAGTGTTATCTCTGTAATTCATAGGCGATTCACCATTTCCCAGAATCAGGCCAACTCCTTTTAATCCTTTCGATTTTAACGACCGGCGACGATTTATATAAGTGTTTTTATGAAACATATTTTATGGTTTTTATGAAAAATTTTACGAATATACTATTTAGAATCAATAAAAATATTAAAGAATTCAAAAATAATTTCATTTACCAGTTTTCATGCTGATAGTTGTCATAAATGCTCTTTCTTTAACATAACTAATTGGATATCAAAACAATTTCATTAGCCAAATATTCGCCTATTTTCTGTTTTTACCGAACATGTGTAATTTTTGAAAAATCAAATTCTGGCATAAATCATAACTAATTTGCAAAAATCGCCGTAAATTATTGAAAAGCATTTTACTATGGGGAATTCGTTAATGAACTATTTAAACAAGCGCCTGAAAGAGGAAAACTCCTTTGATGAAGGCAAAGCCGGATTGGCGGGGCCGTTGATAACAATTTCGCGGGAAGTAGGTTGTAACGGCTTGGTTCTGGCAAGGTTAATTGCTACCCGATTAAATAAAAGACGGTTACAATCTGACTGGAAAGTACTGAGTAAAGAAATTTTTCACGAGAGTGCAAAGGAGCTCGACCTTGAACCTGAAAAGGTAAGACAGACCTTTAAAAAAACTGACAGGTACACTTTCGAGCAAATTTTAAAAGCATTCAGCGACAAACGTTACAAAAGCGAAGAAAAAATAATCAAGACCGTACGCGACGTTGTTCGTACTTTGGCCATTGACGGTTTTTGTATTATTGTCGGACGAGCCAGTCATATTATTACCAGCGACATCCATAATGCTCTGCATGTACGATTAACAGCACCATTGGACTATCGCGTAAATACAATTATGACGAATAATAAACTGAACAAAAACGAAGCAATTGCATTTATTGAAAAGGTTGAAAAGGAACGTATTGCGTTCAGAAAGGCCTTGCGTGAAGAAAGTCTGCAGGAGGATATATTCGATTTAATCATTAACCGTGCATCGTTTAGCAACGAACAGGCGGTTGATATTATTGAATATGCGATAGACAAAAAGCAGATTCTTACAGATTACAAACAGAAAATAGAGTTTTATTAAAATAGTGTTCCTGATGATTTTTCGCCGGGCTGCAATTGAAAACCTGTCCAGTCGATTTCCTGAAGAAATTGACCAAAACAGTTATTATTACCAAAAAGAAAATCTGTTTCGCGACCGGGCTTATCATAACACATCATGGGATGCTGGCTAATGATCTTATTTTTAATTTGAAACTCTGATATTGCTTCCTGGGCATGATTTCCCCATAAAAACCAGGTTATTGTTTCAAATTCAGAAGTTACATAAGTTAGCAAACGGGAGGTGAATTCCTCCCAGTTTTTTTTGTGGCTCCCCGGCTTACCAATTTCACATGTAAACGAGGTATTCAGCAACAATATTCCCTGGTGTTCCCAGTGTTTAAACAGCTTTTGTGGCGATAATACAGGAAACTCGTTATCGAACTTTGTTTTTAGGTTGTTGTATTTTATCACCTTGCCAGTGTATGCTTTGTACAAAGTGCGTAAAATGTTTTTTAACGAAATATTTTTAAATGGTTCGTTCCACGACCTGAGGGTTCCTACTTCGAATGCCCTGCCGGTTGCTACTCCGGGCTGAGGATACGGATCTTGTCCAAGTATAACTACTTTTACTTCTGACAAAGGCAGTTCTAAAAAGCGTAATACTTTTTCAGCCGATGGAGTAAAATCGTGCACAACAATTTGCTTTTCAATTTGAGTTAATAATTCAAGAATTTCTTTTGAAAGAAAAGGAATCCAGTCGGGATGTATTTTTAATTCACTTAGGAATAGCGGTTGCATTGTTATAAATAATTTAAATATTCACTACCCCGTAATTTTATCAGGCAGGCCTTTCACGTTCACAGGTTTTAATTCATTGGGTTTTGGCTCGAACATATCGTTTGGTGTAAGCCCGCACTCCTGAATAATTTCGAGGCAATATTCCAACTGGCCCAGATTGCGGCCGGTATTGTTTGTTCCGAATGCAAATTTTACACCAGCCTCTTTTGCCATTTTAATCATTTCGGCTTTTGGAGTCTTATAGCGCGCGTTAATTTCAAGTGCAATACCATTTTCGGCCAAAACATTAACCACTCTTTTCATGCGCTCTCTTGTCCACAGCTTGTTGTATTCATCCATTAATTCAGCAGGCAAAACTGTTGGATTTACATAAATATCAACCGGTTCCTGCGAGAAAATGGCCTCAATTTTTTCAACCATCTGATCCATAAACTGCTGTTTGTCGTCAACCCAAACCTCTTCAGGAATCCAGATTCGGTTGCGGCGGCCTTTGTAATCGGTAAAGGTCATGGCATCGGTAAAAACGTAGTCGAATTTTGCAATGGCTTCAGGTGAGAAAAGTGTAATCCACTCCCTGCCTTCGGCCTGCATTCCTTTAAATGTAGGGCTTCCTTTAACTTCCTCCATGTACTTGTAAAGCGACTTGTCGTCGGTAACCGGAAAATGTAGCCCACAATTGGGCGCAACTCCATAGTTTATACCAAGCTGCTGAGAGTTTGCAACAACCTCGTCAATTGTTAATCCGCCTTTCAAATGAACATGAAAATCAACCAGTGGAAAACCGGCTTTCATTAGTTTTGTAACTATCGAATCCCACCGGGTATCTTCAGCTTTTTTCTTTTCACTTTTAGGCAACTCCATAATTTTCAGGTTTCTGAAATACGTTGTGCTGCCCGGATCGTGCGACTGTAAAGCAATGGTACCATTGCCCAATTTTCGGCCTTCTCCCCCATCCCATCGCCAGGGATTTTCGGGTTCGGTATATTCATTTACTTTTATATCGTTTACAAATACCTCTATAAAATTCTCAACAACTTTTATCCGTATTTTAAACCACTCGTTGTCCTTTACTACCGGGTAATAAATATTGCGGATATTAAAAATACTTCCTGTTTTACGTCGTTCAGGATGTTTTATCGATGACCCGCGGTGAGAATTATTAATCTGAATTTCATATCCTTTTTCAGGATAATTTTTTTCCTGGTATTTGGTATGAATGTAAATTCCCGAATTAGCCTTTTCGAGTGTTTTAATTTCGGCTTCAAACTCAAAATTTTTGAAATTGCCTTGGTAGAAAATGTGGCTTCGTTCGCCCGAACATTTTATGGTTCCGTTTTCAACTACGATACTCCCGGGATTTTCAGCAGCATGTTTCCATCCGGTTAACGACTCACCGTCAAACATCGGTTGCCATTCGTTTGATACTTGTTTTTGGTTGCATGCTCCCAGAAATAATGCGAGAATCAGGATAAAAAGTATTGATATCTTCATGATGGTTTAGTTTTTTTTAGAATTTAAATGCTAATAATTATTTTTCACTACAAACCGGAACAAGCCTGGCCGACAAATCAGGTGCTTCCATATTTTTATCCAGCGGGAACATTGGCCGGTTAATTCGTTTGTACCCGAGCCGTTCCAAATCCTGATCAACCCCTCCGGGAGTTTGTGCCATTAACCAGTCCACCCTCATATTGTAAAGTTCAGGAACCAGGTAACCTATTTTTACCACAACAACATCTGTTTCTCTCGGGGCAAGCCCCAGCTTTGTAAAATCAGCTTCGTAATGATATGGTTTGCGTTTTTTTGTTACAATTACTCTGACACTCCCAACTTTTACAACCACTTCGGTTTCTGCATTTTTGTCGCCATGCTCAATTGCTTCAATTGTTCCGGAAAGCTTAACGGGAGGCGCATAACGGTTATCGACTACAGCCCCGGCAAACGCTTCAATTTTTCCGCCCACACCAATTTCAACTGCCTTTTTAATAAAATCGGGCCCGGGAATAGAAGCATAAATCAGCGAAGGGCCATTTTCTGTTTTAAATTCAGGGCGTTTCAGAATTTCATGCAATGTCCAGGTAACATCGCCTGCCCCGCCGGCTGTGGGATTGTCGCCCATGTCGCTTATAATAAATGGTTTTCCATCGAATGCAACAGCTTTGTCCAGACACTCATCGAGTGAAGCAACCGGAGCTACAAACTCGAACTGTTCGCGTACATCCCAGAAGCTTTGTGCCAGCTCCTCTGCAGCTTCCGAAACAGCTTTCTCATCGTCGCCGTAAGCCATTACCACACCCTGGTTACGGGGTTCGTCGGCCCAGGCATAACCTACCCAGATTGCCGCATCAATTACACCTTCGTTTTTTGTAAGCGGATCAACTTTGGCATACAGGCTTTTCCCCGGTTCTATGCGTGTGCTGGTTTTCTCGCCCGGAAGTAATACCGGTACCGGAATCCAGGCTTTGTATTTTGGCTTGCCTTTGCCACTTTCCAACCGGTCGAGCAGGTTTTCCAACGCCCGCTGTTTCGATTCCAGTGCATCTTCGTGAGGAGCAAGCCGGTAACAGGTAATCATATCGGTATTTTCAGCCAGCCGCCA
>JBDLJS010000062.1:0-24371 GCA_039714235.1 Bacteroidota bacterium
TTCGAATGAAAACAAAAATCTCACTTCTTTTACTTTTTCTTTCAACATTCTGTTTTGGACAAACCTTACCAAAAATAGATTCGTACATTGAAAATGAAATGAAATCAAACAATGCTGCAGCATTGGCAGTTGCCATAATTGATTCTGGAAAAGTAGTTCACATTAATGCGTATGGATATAGGGATTTGAAAAACAAACGTAAAGCAACTATTCATACTCCTTTCCATATTGCTTCTGTTTCAAAAACAGTAACTAATTTAGCTGTTTTCAAACTAGTAGAATCAGAACAATTAGATTTAAATACTGATATCAATAAGTATTTACCTTTTGAGGTCAAAAACCCTCATTATCCCAACGACATAATAACGATTCGGGAATTACTGAATCATCGCTCAGGCATAAAAGATAATTTTGAAATATACAAATCATATTGGCTCGAACCCAAGGGTGATATAAATATAGAATTAAAATCTTTCCTAAAAGATTATTTAGTAGCTGGCGGAAAAGACTATAGAGCAGAAAATTTCGAGAGTAAATTGAGCTATCAATCGTTTTCTTATTCCAATACTGGAGTAACTATCTTAGCTCTTATAATTGAGACTGTTTCTGGAATGAAATATGAAGATTATTGCCAAGAAAACATTTTTGAACCTATAGGAATGAAGAATACGAGTTGGTTTTTAAAAAACTTAGATTCAAATCTTGTTGCAAAAACTTATGTGTATCAAGATTCTTTAGGTTTAACATTTAAGGGGCATAATGGCTACCCTGATTACCCAGCAGGGCAGTTGAGAACATCAATTTATGATTATTCCATATTGCTTAAAGGTTATTTGAATGCGGAAAATTCAAACTTTATATTAAATGCAAACACCACCAGCAAAATAACACCGACACCAAGCATATCCCATGAGGGGTTTTATACTTGGTTTCTTTATGCTATAAATAATAATATCTATTATGGACATGCAGGAGGAGATACTGGGGTAAGAACAAGAGTAATAATGGATGTTAAAAAGAAAAGAGGTATTGTTCTTTTCGCAAATTCAGAGTTTAAAATATTAAACTTAATTAAAGAAATTGAAAAACAAATGTGGAGTAAATAAAAGGTTACAACACTATATAAAATGCATTAAAACGCATTTTATACAAACCGTTATCAGCAATAAAACTAGAATGATGTTAAAAAACTTTGTAAATCTAACTGGAATCCTTTTTACTAGTGTATTATTTATGTCTTGTGGTAAATCGGACGAACTTAAATTGTTTAATGGAAAATCGCTTGAAGGTTGGGAAGGATCTACTACTGTTTTCAGAGTGGAGGATGGAGCTATAGTTGGGGGCAACTTAAAAGAGCCATTAGAAAAAACCTACTATTTATGTACGAAACAGAAATATGAAAATTTTGATTTGAAATTGTCAGCTAAATTTATTAGCAGCGACTTAAATGTTAATGGGGGAATAAGTTTTAGAGCTAAACGCGTACCCAATTCAAATGAAGTAATGGGCTATCAAGCTGACATTGGATATATTGCTGCTGATGCAATTCCTATATTTTCTGATTTTACACCAGAGGATACATCTGGCCTTTATCCACTTTGGGGAAGCCTGGTAGACGAGAACAGGGCCGATACTTCCCGATACCCAAGACCAGATATCTTTCCAGCCGTAATTTATAAAGTGGGAGATAAAGAACTAATTGAGGAAATTATTAACCCGCATGGTTGGAATGAGATTCATATCAAGGCTAATGGACCTGATATTGAAATTAAAATCAATGGAGTTACAACAGCAAAATTCACTGAAAAAGGCAATGTACCTTTAAACGGATGTATTTGTTTACAGGCGCATTCAGGAGGACCCTATGAAATTTGGTATAAAAACATTAGGCTAATTCAATTAGAATAAGATCGAAAGCTGATAATCGAGTAGGCTGCCGGTAGACTAAAAAGCCTACCGGAGAACCTCTTACCTACCTTGCGGCAGGCAGGCACCTCCGTACGTACGCGAACTTCGTTCCTTCCTTTCAACTGTAATAGTAGTTCCAAGAACCGGGCTTTGTGCAACTGCCCACCCCCCTATCCGCGAACGGCTCTCCCGACATATCGGGACCCGGATTCAACCCCTAAGCGGATAAGGCTTCGCCTTTTCTTTTCCCTGCCCTGCAATCTGGCTCCTCCATAATTTTGTCCACCGGACAAATACTTAACAGTCGGCCCTCCAGTGGTGCCATATGCAGTAGCGGAGACGGTATTTGTTTCCTGCCTTAATTTAATATTTATTATTCACGGCTAAATTTCTTCACCTCAAACTCTTTCTCCACAGTAAATCCTTTGCCTTTTACCTTTAGCTTATATGTTCCGGCTTTGGTCAAGTCTTCTTCGTTAATCATCAGATCCCAGCTAACGTAGTTTAATCCTTTTACAGCATCCATTTCCATCTCTTTCGCCGTATTATTTTCGGAATCAGAGATAGTAACAGAGACCTTTTCGGCTGAACCAAGATAATACGGGGCATAAAGTGTTTTGGCACTCCGGCGGTACCAGTAACCCGGTCTGAATGGCAACTGGCAATCTTCAAAGTCGATAATTTCGCATGCGGTTCCGGGTTCCATTTCAGCCACCTGACGGACAGCCTGCACATCGAGCGCCCAAACGCCACGCCCGTGCGTTCCAATAACAGCAATGTCGTCGCGCGGATGAATAACCAAATCGTGAACATAAGTGGTTGGCAGTTCACCCACAAGTGCTTCCCAGCTTTCGCCACGGTTGAGCGAAACAAACACACCATAATCAGTTCCTACATACAGGATATTCTCACTCTTTGGGTCTTCGCGAATAACGTTTACCGGCCCGTAAGGAATGTTACCCGAGATGTCTTCCCAGGTTTGTCCGTAATCCTCCGATTTCCAAACGTAAGCGGCAAAATCGTCGTCGCGTTTCCCGTTTTGTGTCATATAAATGCGGCCTTCGGCATAGCTCGATGCCTCCATTTGCGACACCCATTTGCCATAGGGCAACCCTTTGTTAATCTCTTCCCAATCGGTTCCGCTGTTTTTGGTTACCCATACCCGGCCATCGTCGGTTCCGGCGTAAAGCACCCCAAATTTCAGGGGCGATTCTGAAATTGTAAAAATAGTCTGATACGGGATATCTCCTTTTTTTGCCTCGTTGTTGTATGTTAAATCGGGACTGATTTTTTCCCACGTTTTTCCTTCGTTCATCGTACGGTGAATAAACTGGGTTCCGTGATAGATTATTCCCGGATTGTGCGGAGAAAGGATAAAAGGTGCCAGCCACTGCCCGCGTAGTTTATCAACTCCTTTGGGTGTTGGTGGCATAATCCTGTCTCTTTCGCCTGTTGCCATATTGCTTTTAGTAATTGTTCCGTAAAAGCCTGCAGAGTATACTTTATCGGTATCAAACAGATCGACGGCATGGTTGCTCCCCTCTCCCCCCGGAGCTCGCTCGAACTCAACTGCAGGAATGTTGTTTCTACCGCGGCTTAAATCAACTTCTCCCCTGTAGCTTCCGTGGTCCTGCACCGAACCATAAACCCTGAAAGGCTCTGCCATGTCGTAATTAATATTGAAAAACTGTACCAGAGGAAGGTTATTGTAGAATGTGCGGAAGTTTTCGCCGTCGTACGAAACGGCCACACCGCCATCGTTTACATTCACAAGATAATTGGTATTTTCCGGGTCAATCCACAAACCGTGATGGTCGCCGTGCATTCCCCGCAACGGACGGTATGTTTTACCACCATCCTCAGAAAGGTTCAACGCAAGCCCCATAACATAAATTTTGTCGGGATTAACAGGATCTACCCTTATCTGGCCAAATACCCATCCGTAGGTCCCCGACATACCTTCCATGTAACTGTTCTGTTCGCTCACCTGGCTCCAGTTTTCACCACCATCGTCCGAACGATAAACAGTTGCTCCTTTAATCCTGCCGCTGCTTGGCCTGCCATAAGCATCTTCTGTGTCATTCAGATCGTTATCCTCGTCCAGCTTTTCGTAATTATCGACAAACGCATAAAGTGTTTCGGGTTGGGCAATGCAAAGATCAATTCCAATACGGCCACGAAATTGAGGTTCGGGCAAGCCATTGTTTATTTTTGTCCAGTTTTTACCCCCGTTGGTGGTTTTATAAATTCCTGTTTCGGTGTAATCGGCTTCCGCACGCGGATCGTTCCACTTTTTACGCACACGCTGCCACATGGCTGCGTACATAATATCAGAATTTTCAGGGTGCATCACCAAATCGTAGGCCCCGGTCATTTCATTTACGAACAGAATTTTCTCCCATGTATTACCGCCATCGGTAGTTTTATATACTCCCCGCTCCTCGTTATTGGTCCACTCGTTTCCTCCTGCAGCCACATAAACCACATCAGAGTTTCCGGGATGAACTATTATCCTTGAAATGGTGTTGGTATTGGTAAGGCCTTTGTGTTGCCATGTTTCCCCGGCATCTTCCGACAGATAAATCCCGGCTCCTGCATTCGAACTTCTGAAAATATTGGCTTCACCGGTTCCTGCCCATATTCTGGACTGGTTTTGCGGATCGAGAGCCAAATCGCCAAATGCAGTCGACATTCCGTGTTCAAAAACCGGATTCCAGGTAATTCCCTCGTTATCGGTTTTCCATATTCCGCCAGATGCCCCGGCAACATAAATAGAATAGTTCTCACCTTTCGGAGAGACCACCTCTACATCTGTCATTCGTCCGCTAACATTGGTTGGCCCCACAAACTGCCAATCCAGTGCTTGAAATACTGAATTCGCTTTTAGCTCAACATATTCCTGATGCCACCTAATGCGTTGTTCAGCCGGTGTTTTCTGAATGATTTCCTGTGAAAATCCATTATTACTCAGAGAAAAAAATAGAGAAAGTATAATACTACGGTATAACATAACTTGGTTTTTATTAGTTGATTTTGAAATTTGTTAAATCTAACGATAAAAACCAAAAATCGTTTCCATAGTTGATATGACAAAAATCACCATACCCACAAATCATTAATCCTCAATCCCATACTTATTATATTCCACAAAATTTCAATTTAATTTTCAAATGACTGTAACACATTCAAGAAAAGCAAGTCTTATTCAAAAACATTTTTATGAAGATTATTTCGTCTGTGTTACTCTTACTTTTTACGGCACATCTGTTATTTGCCCAGGAAATTGAAAAGAAGAACTATTCGGCAACTACCGCCGAAAATTTAAATATTACTATAAACGGTATTTTAGACGAACCCGAATGGCAGAGTGCCAATTGGGAAAATAAATTTATTCAGTTTGAACCCAAAGAAGGCAGACCTCCTTTTATGCAATCGGAATTCGCAGTTTTATACGACGAGAACAATATTTATGTAGCTATAAATGCCCTTGATAAAAGGCCCGACAGTATTTCGATGCGATTAACCCGCCGCGATGTTACCGATGGCGATATGGTGGGTATTATGTTCGATACTTACAATGACAAAAGAACCGGATTTTCTTTTATCGTTTCTGCCGCCGGTGTAAAATCTGATTTTGTAATGAGCAATGACGGTCAAAACGAAGACAATACCTGGAATCCGATTTGGTGGGTAAAAACGGTGAAAAATGGTGAGGGATGGAAAGCAGAGATGCGAATTCCGCTTACCCAACTTCGTTTTGAAGAGGGAGAAGAGCAGTTTTGGGGACTGCAGGTTGTACGATACATCTTCCGAAAAGATGAGTTATCGAGCTGGCAACCCATGAAAAAAGAAACCGCCGGTTTTGTTTCGCAGTTTGGAACGTTGAACGGAATTAAAGATATTAAACCCAAAAATACGCTGGATGTAACTCCTTATGTAGTTGCCCGTACCGAGCGGTTTGAAAAAATACCTGAAAATCCTTTCCGAAGTTCAGGTAAAATTAATGATATCGATGTCGGGCTGGATGCAAAGATTGGATTAACCAATTTCTTAACCATGGACCTTACCATTAATCCTGATTTCGGACAGGTTGAGGCTGATCCATCGGAAGTGAATTTAAGTACCTACGAAACATTTTTTGAAGAACAACGGCCATTTTTTGTTGAAGGTAAAAACATTCTGAATTACAGCCTTCAGTTTGGAGATGGTGATCTGGCCGCCGAAGGTCTTTTCTATTCAAGAAGAATAGGAAGAAGGCCCCACTATTACCCTGACCTGGCAAGTGAAGAATATTCTGAAATTCCTGACTTCACCAGGATTCTGGGTGCTGCAAAAGTCACCGGAAAAACCAGCAACGGATGGTCGATTGGCGTTTTGGAAAGTGTAACAGCTGAAGAAAATGCGGAGATAAAAGGAATTGGCGATGGTCGAACTCAATCGGTTGAACCGCTGACAAACTTTTTTGTTGGACGACTGCAAAAAGATTTTAACGAAGGAAACACAATGGTTGGTGGAATTATTACAGCGGTAAACCGTAACATAAACGATTCTCACCTTGATTTTCTACATAAAAGTGCCTATTCCGGCGGATTTGATTTTGTACATCAATGGAATGAAAAAAACTGGCTACTAGATGCCGGAGTATTTTTTAGTCAGGTAAATGGCAGCCGGGAAGCAATTACACGAACACAAAAATCGTTTATCAGAAGTTTTCAGCGACCCGATGCTGACTATGTTAAATTGGATACAACCAGAACCACATTGCTCGGGCATGGTGGTAAATTGGCTGTTGGAAAGGTTGGTGGCAAATTCAATTTTGGTACAATTCTTTCCTGGAAAACGCCAGGACTTGAAGTGAATGATGTAGGCTTTGCCCAGCAAGTTGACAGGATTTTACAGGTATTGTGGACCAATTATCATTTTTACGAACCATTTTCCATATTCAGAAATATGCATTTTAACGCCAATCAACATTCACTTTGGGATTTTGGAGGTAACAGAACCACTCTTGGTGGAAATTTAGGTTCGATGGCACAGTTTACGAATTACTGGCGTGCATTTGTTGGTTTAAGTTTTAGTGGCGAGCAACGATTTAACTCTGGCCTTCGGGGAGGACCGGCATTGCTTATACCTGGTTATAAATATGCCCGTTTAGGTGTTTTTACCAATCCTCAGAAAAAAATTAATGTTGAATTGTTTGGAGGACAATATATTAGTAATGAGAAGGGATTCAGGAGTATAAAAAACCTTGAACTTACCTTGGGATATCGTCCTTTAAAGTCGCTAAAGGTTGAAGTTTCGCCGGAAATAAATCTTTATAACGACAACCTGCAATATGTTACCCAAACAGAATATAACTCCGGCACCCGTTATATTATGGCACAAATCGATCGCACAACAGTAAATATGTCGTTACGAATTAATTATAATATTACACCAGATTTAACCATTCAGTATTGGGGGCAGCCATTTGTCGCCACAGGCGATTATGCCGATTTTAAACACATTACCGACAGCAAGGCAGATAACCTGGAAGACCGGTACCATTTGTATTCTGATGACCAAATCAGTTTTAACACAGATGATAATGTATATGAAATTGATGATAATTCAGATGGTACGATAGATTACAGCTTTGGGAAACCCGATTTTAATGTAAAAGAATTTTTGTCGAACCTGGTAGTTCGCTGGGAATACAGGCCGGGCTCTACAGTTTACCTGGTATGGAATCAAACCAGAAACGGATACAACAATGACGGAACTTTCGATTTCGCAAATGATGTTGAAAATCTTTTTGACGTAAAACCACATAATATTTTCCTAATCAAATTCTCATACCGGCTGGGGAGGTAATTCTCTCTGCGAAGGGTAATTGTGAAAGCGCGGTTAATAAACTGCGCTTTTTTTTTATCCTGTTTTTATCTATCTTTTAAAAAACTTTTCGGCTATTATGACAAAATATTTTCGAACTCATCCATTTGCAACAGGTGGGTTGCTGGTATTGCCCCTCCTGGTTTTTATTATTTTAATGAATAGGTATTTTCCTGCCACTGCCCCCGATAGTTTTAAAAGCTTTATTGTAGCATTTGAATTTGCCACAACGCCGGAGCACATTCATAACCTGTTTAATAATATGTCGGCAGAATCGATCAGGAATATTGATTATGGAAATTATATCGATTTTGGCTTTATGCTTACTTATTCTGTTTTATTAGCATTTTTATTCGTAAAAGCTGCAAGAATATTTAAAAAGAAATGGCTGTACCTTGGAATCCCCATTTCAATAATTGTATTTCTGGCTGACTTTACCGAAAACATATTTTTATTAAAGATTACCGGTATTTATGTTTCAGGACTCAATGAAACGGTTCTCATTGCTATTCTTGAAAAACTTCAGGTGGCAACGTGGACTAAGTGGGGCGGATTGGCGTTTGGATTCCTGCTTTTTTATGAAGTTATGTTGCGATTGAACTGGTTTTATAAAATAATTGGATTAGCCTGCCTGTTTCCATTTTTATATATTTTGGCTACGGGTTTACAGACTCCATCAGAAATAACAATTTTTACTTTATCTGTATTTATTATATTTTTTGTGCTTATTCTGTTTTCATTTACGTACAAAAAATCAGATGATATATTTTAGCTTAAATTTAGATTGAACTAATGCGTAAAACAAAAATATATTTCGAAGAATACCTGTCAATTCGTTCTTTAGTCGATTCTATTTCAAACCAATTGGAAGAACATCATTCAAAACACATGCATTGCAAAGCCGGTTGCGATTTATGTTGTATGGATTACAATATTTTTCCGGTAGAATTTTATGCTATTCTTAACAGTTTAAAAGAAAAGGATATAAAACCGGAAACGCTAATAAGTACGACAGATGAACAATGTATTTTTCTGAATAACCACCGGTGTGCCATTTACCGCGACAGGCCAATAATTTGCAGAACACACGGACTTCCACTGCTTTTTATGAACGATAATGGCGAATGGGAACTTTCGGCATGTGAGCTCAATTTCACAGAATTTGATTTCGCTCAATTTTCACAAGAAAATACATTTCCCCAGGATAAATTCAACAGCAAACTATTTACGCTGAATAAAAGGTTTATTCACGATTTTGAAGTAGGAGAACATGGTGAATTTGACCTGATATCCCTAAAAAGATTGATGAATTACCTTTAATAACTAAAACGATAGAGATGAAAAAAGTAAGTTTATTTTTACTGGCGATAACCCTGTTTTCAGGAGTATTTGCTCAAAACGACAAAAAAAAGGAAGATAATTCTAACAAACTGGCTGTATTATGGACCAGTGATGACCCAAACCTGGCAGAAAAAATGGCTTTTATGTACACCTATAATGCAAAGAAACAGGGCTGGTTCGACGAAGTAGTTCTGATTGTATGGGGGCCTTCGGCTAAATTAACCGCCGAAAATAAAATGATACAAGACTATATTAAAAAAATGCAGGACATTGGTGTTAAAACAGAAGCATGTTTATACTGTGCAAAAATGTATGGTGTTGATAAAAAACTGGCGGAACTGGACATTGATGTAAAAGGAATGGGGATTCCTTTATCGGAATATCTGAAATCCGGCTGGAAAACACTAAGTCTGTAGCGGGAGTATAAAATTTCAGTTTGTATTAAAACAAAAAAGCACCCGTCAACCGACGGATGCTTTTTTTATCTGAATTAAATCTTTTTTTAATACTCATCTTCGTTAAAAAAGAAATCATCCTTACTTGGGTAATCCGGCCAGATGTCTTCAATGCTTTCATACATTTCGCCTTCGTCTTCAATCTCCTGCAAATTTTCAATCACTTCCAACGGAGCACCAGAACGAATTCCATAGTCGATTAATTCATCTTTCGTGGCTGGCCAGGGCGCATCTTCTAACTTCGATGCTAATTCAAGAGTCCAATACATTTGTTAAAATTTACGCGGTTAAACTCGTTTTTTCAATGCCGCGAATATAATAAAAAATTGATACCAAAAAACTTTACAAAAAAAAAAATTATTTCTGGCTCCAAGCTGTTTCTTCAATCCCGTTTATATTGCTTAGTTTGCGCGCAAGAACAAATAAAAAATCAGACAACCGGTTAACATATTTTAATATTTCGGGTTGAACAGGGGACTGTTCTGAAAATTCAACTAATCTTCGTTCTGCTCGTCGGCAAATGGTTCTTGCCATATGACACTGAGCTACTGAAGGTTCGCCTCCGGGCAGCACAAAATTTTTAAGTTCAGGAATAGCCTTTTCAAAATTGTCAATAGCCTTTTCCAATATTTCGATATCCTCCTGTTGAATTTCCAGGTTTGCTGTTAAAGCATCTCCTTTTTCGTCTGATGCAAGCCTTGATCCTATGTTAAAAAGTTTATTTTGAACCTGAATTAACAATTGCTGTATTTCATCAGGAAGTTTATAAGAACGGATAATCCCGACTGCAGCATTCAGTTCATCAACCGTACCGTAAGTTTCAAGCCGAAGGTCGTATTTTTTTACCCGGTTACCTCCAACCAGCCCGGTGGTTCCATCGTCGCCTGTTTTGGTATAAATTTTAAACTTCTCCCCCATTAATAGATAGGATTTTCATTTACTGTATCAGATTCAACTTCCCCGTCTTTTAACCGGATAATCCGATGGGCATGCTTCGCAATATCTTCCTCGTGCGTAACCATTAACAAGGTATTGCCCTTTTTATGAATATCAGCAAATAGTATCATAATCTCTTCCGAAATTTTAGAATCCAGGTTACCGGTTGGTTCGTCGGCAAGAAGCAGAGCAGGTTTGTTAACCAGAGCCCTTGCAATAGCAACACGTTGGCGCTGACCTCCTGAGAGTTCGTTCGGACGATGGGTCATTCGGTCTCCAAGGCCCACATCAACCAGGGTTTCCTCAGCACGCTGTTTGCGTTCTGTTTTCCTGATACCGGAATAAACCAACGGAAGCATTACATTTTCGAGGGCTGTATTCCGTGGTAAAAGATTGAATACCTGGAACACAAAACCAATTTCTGAGTTCCTGATTTCGGCAAGACTGTCATCAGACAAACGACTTACGTCGTTTCCGTTTAAAACATACTTTCCACTTGTTGCCGTATCAAGACAGCCAATAATATTCATCAGGGTAGATTTGCCCGATCCCGATGCCCCCATAATAGCGACATATTCCCCTTTATTAATATCAATTGAAACTGAACGTAATGCACGTACAACCTGCGTTCCTACTTTGTAATTCTTTACAATGTTTTCAAGGTGGATTATTTTTTCACTCATGTGTTAAATTTTTAGATCTGTAAGTTTATTGTTGGTTAAATTACATACCAGGTAAAACAAATTTTATGTAAATATATTTTATTCAACGTTGAAAATCTGGTTTAATCGTACTTTTTAAGATTAATTATGATAAAACTGATTTTAACATACTACAAAAACTGAACCATTTGTTTAGGTTCTGTAAAAAAAATCATTAGTGTATATTTTATAGAGATTCCTTGCTATGCCCGGAATGACAGGAAGTTAATATTAACCACCTCCCACAGCTTCGCTGCGTACTCCTCAACGAGCTCCGAAGGAATTCTCCATAGGAGTCTTCCATAGGAATCGCTATGCGGCTACGTACCTACGGAAGAGGAGAAACGTCCGTATTCCAAATTTTAATTATTGGAAAACAAAATAAAATCGAAGTGCTAACCTTTCCCCGCCTGTTAGGTTGGGGGGCACCGCGTTTACAGCGGTGGGGCGGTATAAACTTAATAATTGAAATAAAATCTATCATTGGTAGCGAAAGAATCTCTGTCATAAATTTAACTTTATACAACTTCTAATTATATTTGTTTCATGCCAGATTTTCTCGACCAGGAAATAAAATTTTTACCCGGAGTTGGGCCTAAACGTGCAGAACTTTTAAATAAGGAACTGAAAATTAAAACATTCAGAGACCTTATTTATTACTATCCTTATAAATACATAGATCGGACGAAATTTTACAGAATCTCTGAAATTCATTCGCAAATGCCCTATATCCAGGTAAAAGGCGATATTCGTTCGATGCAAACCATTGGCACGGGGAACAAAGAAAGGTTAAGTGCACTATTTTACGACGACACAGGTAGTATTGAATTGATTTGGTTTAGGGCTGTAAAGTGGCAAAAAGAAAACCTGAAGCTTAATAAATCTTATACTGTTTTTGGTAAACCTGCCGAGTTTGGTGGAAAAATAAATGTAGTTCACCCTGAAATGGAAACCGAAGAAGAGAAACAGTTAAAACCATCGGGACTTTTCCAGGGATATTACATTACTTCCGAAAACATGAAAAAGAAGTTTCTGAACTCAAAAGCTGTCAACAAACTTCAACTAACACTGATTAACCTGGTGAAAGGAAAAATTAAAGAAACCCTTCCCGGTTCGCTGACCTCAAAATTAAAACTGGTTTCGTTAGAAGATGCATTAATCTCAATACATAAGCCTGAAAGCACGGTCAAATTAAAAAACGCAACATTCAGGTTAAAATTCGAAGAACTCTTTTTTATTCAGGTTAAAATTCTGGCGTTAAAACACAATCGAAACAAGAAATTTAAAGGTTTTAACTTTGAGCACGTTGGATATAATTTTAATACGTTCTATAAAGACTTCCTGCCGTTTAAACTAACCGGTGCACAAAAAAAAGTCATTAAAGAAATCAGACGCGATGTAAACAGCAATTCGCAAATGAACCGGCTTTTGCAGGGTGATGTGGGAAGCGGAAAAACACTTGTTGCATTAATGACCATGCTTCTGGCAATGGACAATGGGTTTCAGAGTTGTTTAATGGCGCCAACCGAAATTCTTGCCCAGCAACATTATCAGTCAATATCAAATTTGTTGCAGGGAATGAGCGTAGGCGTTGGATTACTTACTGGTTCTACCAAAACCAGCGAACGCAAGGTCCTTCATGAAAAACTACAATCGGGAGAAATACAAATTATTATCGGAACACATGCGTTAATCGAAAATACGGTAATTTTTCAAAAACTGGGGCTGGTAATTATAGACGAACAGCACCGTTTCGGAGTTGCCCAACGGGCTAAACTCTGGGAAAAAAATGATTTAATTCCGCCACATATTCTTGTAATGACTGCCACACCTATTCCCAGAACCCTGGCAATGACTGTTTATGGTGATTTGGATGTGTCGGTAATTGATGAACTTCCTCCCGGGAGAAAACCCATTCAGACCAT
This sequence comes from Bacteroidota bacterium, assembly GCA_039714235.1. Taxonomy (GTDB): domain Bacteria; phylum Bacteroidota; class Bacteroidia; order Bacteroidales; family Prolixibacteraceae; genus Draconibacterium. The sequence goes on from JBDLJS010000062.1 coordinate 13,138, forward strand.
GCATTTTTTCGAAAACCGACGAAAACAAGTGAACAACTTTTTATATCAGCAAATTGAAAAAGGAACACAGGTTTACATTGTTTTTCCTCTGATCTCGGAGTCGGAAAAAATAGATTTAAAAAACCTTGAGGAGGGATATCGTCATATTACTGAAACATTCCCCGATTATAAAGTTAGCATGGTACACGGCAAAATGAAATCCGCAATAAAAGAAAAAGCCATGCAGACGTTCAAACGGAGCGAAACACAAATAATGGTGGCAACAACGGTAATTGAGGTTGGAGTTGATGTACCTAATGCAGCAGTTATGGTAATTGAAAGTGCCGAAAGATTTGGACTATCACAACTACACCAATTACGCGGCAGGGTTGGGCGAGGTGCAGAACAGTCGTATTGTATTTTAATGTCTTCGTACAAAATCAGCACCGAAAGCAAAAAACGCTTGGAAACTATGGTACGTACCACCGATGGATTTGAAATTGCAGAGGTGGATATGAAATTGCGTGGCCCCGGCGATATTGAAGGAACCCAGCAAAGCGGCATGGGTTTCGACCTGAAAATAGCAAACCTAACCAGGGACGGGGAAATTTTACAACTGGCCAGAAACGAAGCCAGTGAAATACTGGATGATGATCCGTTTCTGCAAAAAGAAGAGAACAACCTTTTACTAAAAAACTTATTATCATCGAAAGAAACCGGGTTCGACTGGAGTTCGATTAGTTAATTTGGAAATATCAAAATTAGAGCCTGTTTTTATTTTTTTGGCCCTGAGCACTCGGGATAAGGAAATTTCAACACAGAAGTAGTAAACCTGTTTACCGGCAGGCAGGAAAGACGAATAATAGGATAAATGGATAAATTTTAAACAGGCTCTAAGCTTCCAGACTTAATATTCAAAAAATGAGATGAAAGAAATAAATACAAGGTTGAATCAATTGACGATAAAATTGTAATAAATAATAACGAATTGATAGATTACACCAGTTCAAAAAATTTCCGTTGAATAAGCCGGGTTATTTCACCCGGTTTATTATTTCCTATTAATTTATCGTTTACCTGGATTGCAGCGGTTATCTCGTTTCCTGTTCCGGCAATTATTACTTCATCCATTTCATACAATTCATTTTCAGTTAATGGTCTTTCTTCAATCGGAATATCGTTTTGGGCACAAATTTCCAAAATAACTTTTCGTGTAATGCCCGGTAAAATCAAATTGGATGAAGGATGTGTAATAACCGTTCCGTTTTTAATCCCAAGCACACTCGAATGTGCTGCCTCTGTCACAAATCCATTACGAATTAAAATACACTCTCCTGCCCCGCTTTCAATCGCTTTATTAAATAACATTACGTTCGGTAAAAGCGAAACAGATTTAATATCGCACCTTGTCCAGCGAATATCTTCAGCAGTAATCACTTTAATTCCATTATCCAGATTTTCCCGATTCGATGGCAAATTGTAAGCAAATGCATAAATCGTTGGCTTTATTCCTTCCGGAAAACTATGAATCCTTTTGTGTACTCCGCGTGTTATCTGAATATAAACACCTGCGTGTTTCTCCTGCAATGAATTTCTATCGATTAAATCCATAGAAACAGTTTCAAGGTCATTAATTACAGGATAGCTAATATTAAGTTCGGCCAGGCTGTGTTTTAATCGTTCAATATGATTTTGAAACCGAAATGGTTTGCCATGATAATATTTAATAACTTCGTAAACCCCGTCGGCAAAAATAAAACCGCGATCGTCCGGAGAAATTTTTGCATCCTCTTTGTTAATAAACTCACCGTTTAAATATACTATCCCACTCATTTTTGCATTTTTTTTAGCAATTCTATCTCTTCTGCCCAAATGTCTTCATTGGGAGTTTCCAGTACCATTGGAATATTATCAAACCGTTTGTCATTCATAATGCATTCGAACAGTTCCAGCCCAATGGTTCCTTTACCAAGGCTTTCGTGCCTGTCCACGCGCGAACCGAACTCTTTTTTCGAATCGTTTAAATGCATCCCTTTCAGGTAGTTAAACCCTATCACTTCGTCAAATTCATCGAATACACTTTCAAAACCGGCACTGGTTTTGAAATCGTAACCTGCCGAATAGGCATGACATGTATCGATACAAACGCCAATCCTGTTTTTATCGTTTACCTGGTCGATTATCTTTTTTAACTGGAAGAACGAAAAACCAAGGTTTGTACCCTGCCCTGCCGTATTTTCTATTACTGCGGTAACTCCAGTTGTTTTTTCCAGCGCCCAATTAATCGACTCTGCAATGGTTATTAAACATTGTTCTTCTGTTGTTTTATTTAAATGACTTCCCGGGTGAAAATTAAGCCGGTCGAGTCCCAGTTGTTCGCATCGTTGCATTTCGTCGAGAAAAGCATTTCTAGATTTCTGTAATGCTTCCATTTCGGGATGCCCAAGGTTAATCAGGTAACTGTCGTGTGCTAAAATCTGGTATGGTTTATAGCCGTATTTATCACAATTGAGTTTAAATAACCTGATACTTTCCTCTGTCAGAGGTTTAGCACCCCACTGGCGTTGATTCTTTGTGAAAAGTGCGAATGCAGTTGCCCCTATTTTATTTGCATTTACCGGCGAATTTTCTACTCCTCCGGCAGCGCTGACGTGTGCTCCAATGTATTTCATAAAATATCTTCAGAATGTTTACCGAAAATAGAACTAATCTGTCAGTAAAAAAATGAAATACATTTTTATTTTCGTTAATTTGTAAGGCATCTAACATTTATTAAACCAATAAAAAGTAATTGTATGAAACTACAAATCATCTTAATTATCTTGCTTTTTCTGACATCAGGAGTATCTGCAAAAAAGTATAAAGTGTTTTATTTGGGCGGGCAGTCGAATATGGATGGATTTGGCTACAACAAAGAATTGCCTGATGAGTTAAATAAACCGGTTCAGGGAGTTTATATTTTTCACGGGAATACAGCCAAAGATACCTTCGAAATTGGCGGACAGGGTATTTGGGACCTGCTAAAACCCGGACACGGAGTTGGGCACAGCTCCTCGTTCGAAGGTAATAATCTTTCAGAAAGATTCGGGATTGAACAGACCTTCGCATTGGAAATACAGAAACTTTTACCCGGCGAAAACATTGCATTAATAAAGTACAGTAAAGGTGGAACTTCAATTCACATTGATGCAGCTGGAAGGTTTGGATGCTGGGACCCTGATTTTAATGTGGGAACCGGAAACAACCAATACGATCACTTTCTGGCGACGGTAAAAAATGCATATTCTGCTAAAGATATTGATGGCGACGGTGAAGAAGACGAACTGATTCCGGCCGGTATTCTGTGGATGCAGGGCGAAAGCGATGCCGGAACACCCGAATGGGCAAATCAGTATAGTGCCAATTTAAAACGATTAATTGATCTTATCAGAGCGGCATTCAGAACCGACGATTTACCTGTGGTTATTGGCCGAATTTCTGACTCGGGCAACGACGACGAAGATGGTATGGTATGGAATTACGGGAAAGAGGTAAGGTGGCAGCAGGCCCGGTTTGTAAGTCAGGATGAGAATGCCGCGCTGGTTACTTCAACCGACAATTACAGTTACTCCGATCCATGGCATTACGACACTAAAGGTTATATCGACCTGGGGAAAAAGTTCGCAGAAAAAATGGTTGGTTTGCTTAGATAGACAGACGAAAAAGAGAAAAGGGATTCTGAAACAGAATCCCTTTTCTAATATCGTTTAGTTAACTGGATTAATAACGCTCCCTGCGTTGATATCCACCACGACCGCCACCACCGCCACCACGGTTGTTGTTTTCGCGTGGCTTCGATTCGTTAACTTTGATGTTCCTTCCGGCAACTTCAGCGTTATTCAATTCTTTAATGGCATTATTGGCTTCGTCGTCGCTTTCCATTTCTACAAAACCAAAACCTTTACTTCTTCCGGTAAATTTATCGGAAATAATTTTTGTTGAAGCTACTGCTCCATACTCTTCAAAAATCTCTTTTAAATCTTCCTCACCTAAATTAAACGGAAGATTTCCAACATAAATGTTCATTTGTTATCTATTTAAAAAAGTTAATAATTTTCTTCTGTTATCGTTATCAAGCAGTAACTTCGAATATTGAATTCATTCCCAGGGGTTACTTGAATACAGAATAAAAGAAAACTTAAATAACGATTTAAATAACACGAAGAAAACGAGTGGAGATATTGTCCTGACTGTCTTGAATAAAACCAATAAAAAAAGACCACCTTGCTTATTTTCAAACAATTAAGAAAACAAATATGCTTAACTGTCTAAAAATTAACGAGTCAAAGGTAACGTAATATTCCTAATTTCAAACTATTGTGAAGATTTTAATGTGTTTATTTAAACACTGTTTAAGATACAAATACCCCGTATTACTTCGCTGGCAATGAAACAACCGAATACCGGCGGCATATATGAGATGGTGCCGACCGTCGACTTTTTATTCTGTCCTTCTTCCAGCCTGACTGCATTTTCATCAATTTCTTCAGACGAAAAAACAACCTTGACTCCTTTTTTAACACCAAGCTTCGAAAGACGTTTACGCAGCATACGAGCCAGTTTGTCGTTGTACGACTTTGAAAGGTCGGCCACCTGAACCTTACCCGGATCCATTTTACCCCCTGAACCCATTGAGCTGACAACTTTTAAACCTAGTTGCATGGCATGATAAATAAGAAAAACCTTAGGCGCAAGTGTGTCGATTGCATCTACTACATAATCAAATGGTTGCCTCTTCAGAAGTTCAATAGTTTTTTCGTCGCGGATAAAATCATGCACAACAGTTAATCTGAGGTCGGGATTAATGTCGAAAAATCGTTCTGCCAGAATTTCTGTTTTAGCTTTTCCGGTTGTACTTATTAAAGCCGGGAGCTGGCGGTTACGGTTCGTCTCCTCAACCACATCGCCATCAACAATGGTCATTTTCCCGATACCGGCCCGGCAAAGTTGTTCGGCGGCATAAGCCCCCACTCCACCTAAACCAACAACCAGAACATTGGCATTTTTTAGCTTTTCAAGTTTTTCCTTTCCAAGTAATAATTCAGTACGTTCTAACCAGTGCACGATAGTTTAAAGTTTAGAGTTTAGAGAAGTGAGATAGAAGCCGGTTGCCATCTCATTATTCTGTACTAAAATCTCATATCTGTTTAAAACCTGCTTAATAAAGCCCGTTCAATACGGTTAAAATTATTCCAGATTTCCTCCTTTAAAAATTCCAAAGATATACTTTTAATATTAGCTCCCTGCTGATAGATTTTCGAAACTTCCCCGTCGAACTCATCGGTTTCGAAAAATACTTTTTCCAGTGGCAGATATTTGAATGATTCAATTGCTTTCGAGTTGGTTTTAAACAGGTTCTCGCCAAACGAAAACAAAAAACCATGATTAGCCAGTTGTTGGGTAAGCTGGAGGCTGCCATTGTAACTATGCATTATCCAGGGCATAACGGGATTCATTTTTTTACGTAATTCCAACACCTCGTTATATGCTTTTATACAATGAATTATTACCGGACATTTACACTCCTCAGCCATAAATGCCTGTGCCTCGAACACTCTAAACTGCTCGTTAAAATCTGTTTTTGCCATTTTATCGAGGCCGGTTTCGCCTATAAAAATTACGTGGTCGAATCCTATTGCATCTTCCACCATCTCCAGTAACTCGTTATTTTCTTTTGGCGAAGCAATGTGCCACGGGTGTAAACCCACCGAATAAAAATTTCGACCGGTAAAAGCGGCAAATCCATCTCCCGGAAAAATATTCCGAACCACAATTGTATCAGTTTCTGTCCGGGAAGGGTGAGTGTGTATATCTATGTAAGGGATTGGGTTCATGGAAATGATTATTTATTATTGATTAATGATAATTGATTATTTAAATCAGTTCCAAAATCTTAGCAACTACATTATCAGCACCGTTGGCAATCTGGTCGATGGTAGCATTAAGCATGTAACACGGAGTGGTAATCACTTTATACTTTTCATCCACAACAATTTCGCCGTGGGTGGTTGTTACATGAGTTGCACCAAGTGTTTCAATGGCACTTGCAGTACCTTCATCTTCGCCAATGGTTACCTCTACATCACCTAAAACTTTTGCAATCAAAGCAGGTGAGATACACAAGGCCCCTACAGGCTTTTCTGCCACCACAGTATCGCGGATAGCTTTCTCCACATCACTGTTTACCGAACAATCAGGGCCATCAAATGCAAAGGTGCAGAGGTTTTTGGCTGCCCCAAATCCACCGGGAAATACAATGGCATCGTAGTCGGCAGCACTGTACTCCGACAGCCGTTTAATGTTACCACGGGCAATACGGGCAGCTTCTACCATTACATTGCGGGTTTCGGGCATCTCCTGGCCGGTAATGTGGTTAATTACATGCGCCTGGTCCATATCGGGAGCAAAACACTGATATTCCGCTCCTTTGCGGGCTATAGACAATAATGTTAATGTGGCTTCGTGAATTTCGGCCCCATCGAAAACACCACATCCTGCTAAAACAACTGCTATCTTTTTCATTTTTCTTCAATTATTGATTTTTGTCTATCAAATTTAAGGTTTAATAATGAAAGTGTGAAATGGGAAAGAAGGAGATTTACTGAGATTGGTAGCAACAGGTGGAGATTAATTGTAATTTTGGGAATTAGGAATTATTTGAACAAGGGATATTGCCTTCGTAGCCCGCGATATTGTTATAATATCCCACGAGGGCAACACCATATCCCACTTTTTCGGGGTAAAAAACAGGGATATATACATTATAGCCCACGATATGGCCTCTCCAGCCCGGGATATCATCATATCCAAAGATTTTGTCGTGTAGCCCGGGATATCATCATTATATCCAAAGATTTTGTCGTCGTAGCCTGGGATATAATCATGGTAGCCCAAGATACTAACACCATATCTCATGATACGATCGTAGTAGCCCGGGATAGTCATTAGTTGTAAGGAAGAAACCAATATCTATTATCAGGTTGGAGCGAAACGGGATTAAAATAGGCCGATGCCAAATCCTGACTTTATTTTCGGGGCATCCAGAATCAACTCCATTTAACAGAATGCACTGTAAGGTATAAAATCGATATCAGAAGCTACTGCATTTTCCTTCACCTGCTTTTGTGTTTTTCCGCCCGGTATTACCACGTGGCACGCCGGATGCGAAACGCAAAACCTGAGGCTGAGTTGTGCCGGGCTATGATCGGGGTATTTCTCAAATACCTCCTGACACCTTTCAAATTTATTCAGGAAATTGTTTAGCTTTTCAGGCGAGAGGTTAAATTTCCGGTGGTCGTTTGCCCCAAAGGTGCTTTCACGGCTAAATTTCCCTGACAGCAAGCCAAAAAGAAGCGGAATGCGTACAATTACACCGGTACCGTATTTTTGCGCCATGGGGAACAGGACATCTTCGGCTTCCCGCTCCAGAAGGTTGTACCGCACTTGTATTACATCGATTAATTCGTGATGTTGCTCCAGAATGTGAGCCTGTGCTGTTTCCTGAAAGGATTGTACACTCCATCCGGCATGTTTAATTTTACCGGCTTTCTTTAACCGCTCAAGGGCCTGCCATGGTTCGTCTTTTTCAAGTATATCGAGGCCCGGACTATGGAGCTGAAGTATATCGAGACGCTCTACGTTTAGGCGTTTCAGGCTTTGCTCTGCTGCAAACTCAAGGTGTTTTACAGAATAGTCGTTATTGCCTGGAGTAGTTACATAATCTTTTCCGATGAAAGGATAAAAATTGTTTCCTGCTTTCGATGCGATTACAATCTTGTCCTTATCAGGCCTTTCGTCCAGCACCTGCCTAATTAACTCTTCGGAATGGCCAAAGCCATACACATCGGCAGTGTCGATAAAATTTACTCCTTCGTCGAGGGCGGCATGAATGGCTTTTCTCGATTTTTCATCGTCAGTATTTCCCCAGTCGCGCCCGCTAATTCCCCAGGCACCAAATCCAACCGTTGATATTTCAGGGCCTTTTATTCCCAGTTTTCGATATTTCATAACACTCTTATTAACGAATTACAAAATGTTCATTATTAACTTTTCTATTAATCTACAAAATTAAAGAGAAGAAAAAAAGGCCAGAGACAATATTTAACCGATATCGTTTAGATTATATGGTGTTTCCTGGTAAACGTAATAGTTAAGCCAGTTGGAAAATAACAGGTTGGCGGTTGACTGCCATCGCATAAGCGGCTGTTTTGCAGCATTGTCATCGGGATAATAATTTACCGGAATGTCGATAGGTAAATTTTTTGCCAAATCCCTGCGGTATTCATTGTCGAGCGTATGACGCGAGTATTCCGAATGACCGGTAATAAACAGTTGCCGTCCGTTTTTGGCTTTTACAATACCAACCCCGGCTTTTTCGGAGGTGGAGATAATCTGTAAGCCCTTTATTTTCTTAATATCCTCTTCCCTTATTTCAGTATAACGCGAGTGAGGCATAAAAAATTCATCGTCGAATCCTCTGAGTATTGGACGGTTGTTATTGGTGTGGGTATGCTTAAAAACGCCGAACATTTTCTTTTCAAGCGGATATTTCGGAATGCCGTAATAATGATACAGCCCGGCCTGCGCTGCCCAACAGATAAACAGGGTTGACATTACATGATGTTCTGCCCAGTCGAAAATCTGTTTCATTTCGTCCCAGTAGGTGACCTCCTCGTAAGGAAGTTGCTCCACTGGTGCCCCGGTAATTATCATACCGTCGTATTTCCTGTTATTCAGCTCGTCTAAATTGCGGTAAAATGCCTTCATGTGGGTAGAAGGTGTATTTTTGGGAGTGTGCCCTTTAATCTTCATAAAATCGATTTCGATCTGAAGTGGCGAATTGGAAAGCAACCTCAGCAAATCGGTTTCAGTTGTGATTTTTAATGGCATCAGGTTAAGAATAATAATTTTTAACGGACGGATATCCTGGTGCGATGCCTGTGTTTCGTTCATCACAAAAATATTCTCTTCCTGCAGCAATTTTATGGCCGGCAACTTATCCGGAATATTTAATGGCATAATGTAAATAATAAGCCCCCTCCTAACCTCCCCCTAATGGGAGGAATAAGAAAAAAGCAGATTTTAATTATATATTTCAATCTTAATAATAATCACACTAAATAAACTCCCTGTTCCTCCCCTCGGGGAGGTTAGGTGGGGCTTATTCCAGTGCTTGTTCAAAGTCGGCAATAATATCGTCGATATGCTCCAGCCCAACGCTAACACGTAGCTGTGTAGGATAAACCCCTGCAGCAATTTGTGCCTCTTCTGGCAATTGCTGGTGCGTGGTAGCTGCCGGCTGAATAATCAGTGTTTTAGCATCGCCCACATTGGCAAGATGGCTTACCAGTTCGAGGTTATTTACCACTTGGTTAGCTGTTTCTTTATTACCTTGCACATTGAAAGACAGAACGCCACCAGCACCTTTGGGCAGGTATTTTTTTGCATTGGCATACGACGGGCTGCCTTCCAGACCGGGATAGTTAACACTCTCCACTTTGGGGTGTTGTTCCAGCCATTTTGCCAAAGCAAGTGTATTCTCCACATGCCGGTCCATGCGCAGTGAAAGCGTTTCCAATCCCTGAATTAAAAGGAACGAATTAAACGGACTGATGGCTGCACCGTAATCGCGCAATCCTTCTACACGGGCTTTTATTATAAATCCGATATTTCCAAACTGACTATCGAAATTAAAGATATCCCAGTATTTCAGTCCGTGGTAGCCTTCCGATGGTTCGGTAAAACCGGGGAATTTACCGTTGCCCCAGTTGTATGTACCTGCATCGACAATTACGCCGCCAATACTTGTTCCATGACCTCCAATCCACTTGGTTGCCGACTCAACTACTATATTTGCCCCATGTTCAATCGGTCGAAACAGGTAACCTGCTCCTGCAAAAGTATTGTCAACGATAAACGGAATGTCGTATTTTTTTGCCAGGGCTGAGATTGCCTCAAAATCCGGCACATTAAAACCCGGGTTGCCTATAGTTTCAAGATATATAGCCTTTGTATTTTCATCAATCAGTTTTTCAAATGATCCTGCTTCCAGATTTTCAGCAAAACGGGCTTCAATACCCAGCCGTTTAAACGAGACCTTAAATTGGTTGTATGTACCACCGTACAGGTATGGCGACGAAACAATGTTATCGCCAATATCGAGAATGGTATTAAAAGCCAGGAACTGTGCCGCATGGCCTGAGCCAACAGCCAAAGCTGCTACCCCACCTTCGAGTGCTGCAATACGTTGTTCAAACACATCAGATGTTGGATTCATAATCCGGGTATAGATATTACCAAACTCTTTCAGCGCAAACAGGTTGGCAGCATGTTCTGCATCGTTAAAAACGTATGATGTAGTTTGATAAATTGGCACAGCCCTCGAATGAGTCGTTTCATCGGGCTGGTGCCCGGCATGTAACTGGAGGGTTTCGAAGTTTAACTTTTTTGTTGTCATTTTATTTAATTTTTTGGGTTATTAAATTGTTTAGTTGTGAGGAAGATAAATTTTCACCCCTCTCCCCTTCGGGTATCTCCCCTCGGTGAGGGGAGAAAAATTCTTAATTCTTAAAAAATGCGTTATAAATCTCGCGAACGCTTTTTTCTTTATCGGTTTGGTTTACCACTAAATAGCTTACCAAATCGGAAGCTGCAGAACCACTTAAAACCACATTGATTTTATTGTTGGCAACAGCTGTAAAAATTTTTGCCGAAACACCATAATTTTGCTGAATTCCATGGCCCACAATCCCAATCAGTGAGACATCCTTAATTACCGATATTTCCTTCACCGAAGAAAATCCAAGCTTTTGAACAAGTTTTAATGCCCTGTCTCCATTTTTTTCTGACAAAATAAAATTGATTGAAGTTTGCGAAGTAATTACCGATTTAATGTTTACTCCGGCATCGTTTAATTGAGTTGTTACTTTTGCCAGAATTCCGGGTTTAAGCCCAACTCCCGGGCCATTCAGTTTTAATAACGAAATATCATCTGTGCATGCTACACTTTTAATAATCTGATCTTCGATATAGGTTTCAGTATTAATAATCGTTTTCACTTTTCCTTCTGCCGAATCTGAACAAATCACCATAATGGGAATGTGTTCGTGTTCCAGTGGTTCCACCGTACGCGGGTGAAACGAATAGTGCTCGAAATAGGCCAACTCACTGGCTTCGGAATACGTTAAGCGTGTAATAACCGGCGGATTATCGACAAT
>JBDLJS010000063.1:0-24357 GCA_039714235.1 Bacteroidota bacterium
GGAAAGAATGGGTGTGATTTCGTCGATTCCAATTTCTGTACATTTTTCGAGGAACCATTCAAATCGGTCGATGTTTTTGGTAGGGGCAATGACAATGTGCAGCCTGAAATCTCTTTTCCCTAACTCCTTTTTCGACTCAATAATGGTTAACCTGCAACGTTTCTGGTTAGCATCCGAAATCTCAGCTTCATAAAAACCACCCTTACCATCTACTATCTGCACCTTCGAACCTTCAGCCAATCTCAGGACACGTACCGCGTGTTTCGACTCGGTTTCATCTAAAACGACTTTCTCTCCGCAAATATCGGGAACATAAAAAAGTTGCATATTTTAATTTAAAGTTTAGCGTTTAAATTTACAAGATTTTTTCTCCTCTCCGCCAATTAGCGGAAGGTAGGTAGGGGCTTTTTTATTTAAACATTTTCGGAATTAACTGAAACGCCATTTTTCCGGTTCTGGCTGAAACTTCCTGCCACGTGTTTACATCGAAATCGATCCCTACTGTCGATGTGGTGGGCATATCGCCATAAAAACTTTCCAGCAGGTTGCTTACGAAGTAATAAAAGCCGGGATTGTGACCAAAAAAGAAAACAGTTTCAGCATCAACAGGCAGTTCCTGAATCATCCCGACAAATTCGTTTGTGGTCAGTCCGTCGTAAATATCTTCAATTTCAACAATATTATTTTTTTTATAATCGAGGTTATCGGCAAAAATGCGTGCTGTTTTAATGGCCCTTTTTGCTGGGCTCGAAATCATAACATCGGGAAATACTTCCTGTTTACTTAATTCGCGGCTAACCAGCTTTGCATCATTTTTTCCTCTTTCGCGCAGGTCACGGTTAAAATCATCTTCGTAACCATACGGAACTGCTTTTCCGTGACGGACTATTACTACTCGTTTCATTGTTTTAATATTTCTATTAATTACCCCTGTCGTTCGTCATTCGACGATCTCCTGTCCCCTGGGAGGGGACAATTGCAGCGAAGCTGCGATAGAGGTGAAATTTGATCGTTTTTCATTTTACCAACAAATTTAGCTTAATTTACGGCTTTAAGCCAAATTTTTATTAAATGAAGCGAATCGGGCTTTTATCGGATACTCATGGTTTTATTCACGACCGTATATTTTCGTTTTTTGAAAAAGTGGATGAGATTTGGCATGCCGGCGATTTTGGGGATATTGAGACTGCAGATAAGCTTGCCGGATTTAAGCCCATGAAAGGGGTTTATGGAAATATTGACGGGCAGGATGTTCGGGTGAATTACTCCATGCACCAGCGCTTTATGTGCGAACAGGTGAATGTATGGATGACACACATTGGCGGATATCCGGGCAGGTACGAACGGTATGTGAAGCCTGAAATATTTAACAATCCTCCCAACTTGTTTATCAGCGGGCATTCGCATATTCTGAAAGTGATTTATGATAAAAAGCTAGATTTTTTGCACATGAATCCCGGAGCGGCCGGATACAAAGGATTTCATAAGGTTAGTACTGCCCTTAGGTTTGTAATAGACGGAAAAGATATTCGTGATCTGGAAATTTGGGAGTTACCCAGAAATAAAGTTAATGCAAAAATATGAAACTGCGAATTCATCATTTTTTTGATATCATTCGTGATTTTGGTACAGGAAATGAGATTTTACCACATTCTTACGGTCATGCCTATCACATGGTAGCTAATTCAATGAGAAATAATGCCGAACTCGAATTGGAACTGGTTGTTGCTTCTGACGAAGTTTGTTTTGGTTGCTTGCATCTTGTCAATGGGAATTGTGATGATTTAATTACGAACCGTTTGGATTTTAAAGGGAAGGAAGATTTTAATAACTATTTGGACAAAAGAATCTTGCAGGTTTGCGAGATAGATATCACAAAAAAATATACACCAAAAGTATTATGCAAAATTGCAGCGAAGTATATCGAGAATATTGAGTTTATATATGATGGGAATGATTCTGAGCATAATAAAAAACGGAAAGAGGCTGTAATAAAAGGACTAAATTATTATACAAAAAAGAATCGGATTCAAATAGGTTCGGATGATGAATTAATTATTTAGTAAATGAATATGCTACCCAATTATTTTTCACTATAATACCGGCATCTTTTAAACCTAAACTTTCAGCTTCTATTTTAATATCATGTATATCCTCGGTATAAAAACCACTCATAATAAGTGTTCCGCCTGAGTTTAAATTATTAGCGTAAACGGGCATGTCGTTCAGTAAAATATTTTTATGAATGTTGGCCAGAATTAAATCAAAACTTTCATCGCCAAGCAGACAGGCATCACCAAGTTTTACATCTATATTTTTAGTGCCGTTTAAAATTGCATTTTCTTTGGTTCCGTTGTACGACCATTCATCAATGTCGACAGCAGTAATTTTTTCGGCTCCTTTCATCGATGCCATTATGCCAAGAATTCCTGTACCACAGCCCATGTCGAGAACCGATTTTCCAGATAAATCCACGTTTAAAATCAATTCAATCATCAAAGTCGTTGTTTCATGATTACCAGTTCCAAAAGCCATATTTGGCTCAATTACTATTTCGTATTTTGCTTTGGGGTAATCGGTGTGAAAAGGTGCGCGGATTACACATTCCTCTGAAATTAGAAGCGGTTTAAAATAGTTTTTTTCCCACTCTTCGTTCCAGTTTCTGCTTTTTATTTCTTCTGTTTTAGTTGAGATTTTAAAATCTTCGCGGAATGCATCCAGTACAGCATTCATTTCTTTATCATTAAATTCTGATGCCGGAATAAAAGCTTCAAGGCCGATTTCTGTCTCCATAAAACTGTCGAAACCTGTTTTTCCCAACTGAGCTGAAAGAACATCCCGCAACCATTCCTGAAAAGGAGAAATTTCGATTGTAATCTTTGTGTAATCCATTGTTTATAAAAAATAAAAGTCACCCCGAAAGAGTGACTTAAATTTATAAATTCTTTGTACTAATTACTCTGTACTTTTTAGAATCCGTTAATGATTCCGATAAAGTCTTCGGCTTTTAACGAAGCACCTCCAATTAAACCACCGTCAACATCTTTGTTGGCAAACAGTTCCTGAGCATTGCTTGGCTTGCAGCTTCCACCGTAAAGTATCGAAGTTTCTTCAGCCACCTCGTTACCAAATTTTGCTGCAATTGCAGCACGGATGTTAGCGTGCATATCTTGTGCCTGGTCAGAACTTGCAGTTACGCCTGTTCCAATTGCCCAAATTGGTTCGTAAGCAATTACTATTTTTTTGAAATCGTCGGCAGAAAGTTGGAAGACAGTTTCTTTGAGTTGGTTTACCACAAATTCGTTGTGTGTTCCGGCTTCACGGATATCCAGTGCTTCACCACAGCAGTAAATAGGAGTTAACCCATTTTCCAGTGCCAGTGCTACTTTTTTATTTAAAGTTTCACTTGTTTCGCCGTAATATTCTCTGCGTTCCGAGTGTCCGAGAATTACATACTCTGCACCGGTTGATTTAACCATTTCTGCAGAAACTTCGCCGGTAAAAGCACCTTTGGCTTCAGCCGCGCAGTTTTGAGCTGCAACACCAATTCTACCGGTATTTACGGTGTCAACCACTTTTGTAATGTGAGTAAATGGCGTCCCTAAAACAACTACCACATCTTCAGCACCTTCTTTGGCAACAATGCCATCAACCGCTTTTGCCAGTTCAACACCTTCCTGCAGATTTGTATTGCATTTCCAGTTTCCTGCTACTATTTTTTGTCTCATATTGTTGAAATTTAGATTATTAGATATTCAAAAATCTAACACAAATTTAGCCTATTTAATGGATAATAACCAGTTTGTGGATTATCTTTCGATACAATTAACCATTTATTCACTCATAAATTCCGATTCGAATTCAGCCGGTGTAGGAATGTCGTTGTAATGCCATTTGGCAAGAATATTACCATCTTTTAAAACCATCAATCCCGGGTTGGATCGAATCATAGTTTTTAAACAAATCTCGTCACAGTTAAAGAATTCGTAAGGTGCGCCATGTTCTTCGGCAAATATCAAGTATTCATCAGGCAGTGATGAGGTGAGAGAAATAAACTGGAAATTTTCTTCCAGCGCCCATTCGGCGAGTTCGTTAATTTTATCCTGCGATTTTGTTTCCGATTTAGTCAGGTCGCACGCAATCAGCATAAAAACATAGTTTCCTTCATAAATAAAAAAATCGATAACATTATCTCCTTCAAGTGTTTCAATGGTGAAATCGTGTATCGGCGGTTCGTAACCTTCCTGCACCAAAATTGATTCCATGTCATGATATTCCCAGTTTACGGTATCTTTCCAGGGGTAATTATCTTCTAAGAATTTCTTAACCTTACCCGTATTTTTATTCTTGTAGTAAAATATGTTCTCGTATATTTCCTGCGGTGCATCTTCCGGTATACTCATCGCCTCCGGAATGTTGGTTCCCACTTTGTACGGACGGAAATCTATTAAAGGTAAATGATTATATGAATGAATAACCAATCCAAAATAAACGACAAAAGTTATCAGACTTAATATTAGCGGAGTTTTGGTTTTTATATTATCGTTTAACGATTTTCGTTGCCAAACAACATATACTGCAAAGGCTGTTAGAATAATGTTTTTGTAAAAAGTTTCCCAATTCGATATTACAAGTGCATCGCCAAAACATCCGCAATCGGTAACTGGATTCTTCACCGCAATCCAAAAGGTTAGCGGTAAAAAAAATGCCATAAAAAGCAGTCCAAACCACGATAACAGCCTGAGCCGCCAGTTAAACAGAAATGCCACGCCAATGGCAAATTCGGCAAGAGCCATTAACACTCCCAGCGGAAAAGCAGCCCAAACCATCCAATCGAGCTGCATTGCATGAAAGTAGTCGGTAAATTTATATGCCGAGCCCCACGGATCGATGCCTTTTACAAATCCTGAAAAAATGAAAGTGATTCCAAAGAGAATCCGGGTAATGTGAAGTAGTATTTTCATTAAAATCGGTTATAAGTAGTAACGAATGTCTTGTCCGTATTTTTGTTTTTAACATAATGAAATACTGATACTGTACTTCTGTTTCTCAATTATGCTTAATACTTTTATAATTAGTTTTAGTTCTGGTTCTCTTCGTTTTCGAATTCAATCTTAATCATGGCAAAAACAGCATAATTAATCATATCCAGGTAATTGGCATCAATTCCCTCCGACATGATTGTTTTGCCCTGGTTATCTTCAATTTGTTTGGTGCGCTTGAGTTTCATCAGAATTAAATCGGTGTATGAACTTATCCGCATATTTCTCCAGGCCTCGCCGTAATCGTGGTTTTTATCCATCATGAGCGATTTGGCTTTTTCGAAATACCGGTCGTACAAATCCTGGGTTTTTTTGTTAGGGATTTCTTCGTCAGACGGGCCAAGCTCCAGCTGAATTAAACCCATTATGCAATAATTAATTATCCCGATAAATTCAGGTTTAATCCCTTCTCCAACTTTAGTTATACCTTTCTCTTCAATGCTTCTTATTCGTTGTGCTTTTATGTAAATCTGGTCGGTTAAAGACTGAGGACGCAGTATTCTCCAGGCTGTTCCGTAGTCGCTCATTTTTTTTGAAAATATGTTGCGGCATATGGATATTACCTGATCGTATTGCTGATTCGTTTTTTCCATGCTTTTAAAAATGAGTGATAAATGTATTAAAAAATGAGAAAATTGAACGGTTTTCTTTTACATTTGTAGTTAATGAATTGTTAAACATAAAATTTTTGACCTGATGTTGATTACACAGTCGGCAGGCAAATTCCTGAAACGTAATAATTCAATTCAGCTGGGGGATACCATTATTGATTTATCCATTCCAATAATAATGGGAATTGTAAATATTACAACCGATTCTTTTTATGATGGTGGAAAATTGCAGGATGAGAAAACAATGTTAACTGCTGTTGGTGAGATGATTAACAATGGGGCATCGATAATTGATGTTGGAGCAATATCTACCAGGCCGGGTGCGGAAAATATCTCTACAAAAGTTGAATTGGGACGCCTTTTGCCGGCAGTTCAGGCAATAAGGAAAAATTTTCCTGAAATTCCGATTTCGGTAGATACTTTTCGCTCGTGGGTTGCTGTACGGGTGATAGACGAAATTGGGCCAATAATCGTAAACGATATTTCGGGTGGAACATTAGACTCGAGAATGTTTGAAACTGTAGGCAAATTACAGGTGCCATATATTCTTTCTCATATTCAAGGTACACCGCAAAATATGCAAGATAATCCACAATACCAGGATTTAATAAAAGAAATATCGTCGTATTTTGCTGAAAAAGTAAAAAGGCTGACCAAATTTGGGGTGACTGATATAATAATTGATCCGGGTTTTGGATTTGGAAAAAACCTTGATCATAATTATGAACTGCTGAACCAGATTGATTCGTTTAAAGTATTTCAGCTTCCTGTAATGGCAGGTCTAAGCAGAAAATCGATGATTTGGAAAGCTTTGGGAATAAAACCGGAAACTGCGCTTAACGGAACCACTGTAACCAATACCATGGCTTTATTGGGAGGTGCAGATATTCTTCGTGTTCACGATGTGAAAGAAGCAATTGAGGTAATAAAGATATTTTGCGAAATTAAAGCGACATTAAAATAATGCTGACATTTATAACCATACGTTTTCTCGATATTCTTGATATTTTACTGGTAGCATTTCTGCTTTACCAGTTGTACCGGTTAATAAGGGGTACCGTAGCTTTTAATATTGTAATCGGGTTATTTTCACTTTATCTGTTCTGGCTTATTGTCAGGGCGCTAAATATGGAACTTCTGGGATCAATTATGGGGCAGTTTATCGGCGTTGGTGTGTTGGCCCTCATTATTGTTTTTCATCCCGAGATAAGGAAATTTTTGGTTTTTATTGGTACAAATTATAATGTAAACAGGGTACTATCGCTCGATAAATTATTTAGCTCAGGGAAAATAAAAACCATTAACCATCAGCAAATTGACAGCCTGGTTGATGCATGTGTATCAATGGGAAAAACAAAAACCGGGGCTTTAATAGTTATTGCCAGAGATTCCGATTTGGCCGAGCAAATAAACTCAGGAGAAAGAATAAATGCAAAAATATCTTCATCGCTAATTCGTGCAATTTTTTTTAAAAATTCTCCTCTGCACGATGGAGCAATAATTATTAAGGGAAATAAGATTACTGCAGCCGGATGTATACTTCCACTTACACAAAAAGAGCTGGATAAAGCACTGGGCTTACGTCATCGTGCAGCAGTTGGAATGACAGAAAATTCAGATGCTCTTACAATTATAGTTTCAGAAGAAAGAGGATCAATCTCGGTAGCTCAGAAAGGAGAGATTAGAAGAAGAATTTCGAAAGAAACTTTAATTGAAATTCTGGAAAAGAATATTCAGTCACATGAATAGCTAGTTTAGGAGATTTTATAAAACAGAATCCGGATCGATCTGAATGGTTGGTTTTTCCCTTTCGCTTAAATTAAAATACTGAAATGCCTGGAAAGTAAATGGGATGACCAACAGGATTGTTGTTATAACTGCTGTAATTCCGGTTAGAATCCAATACCAATCTGGATATTCAACTGTAGTCGTATCCGGGCTTCCAATTACCGTATTGCCAAATCCAAACAGCATTGAGGGAATTGATAAAATTAAACCTATGGCATAGACCATTAAAAATCCGAGAATGTTAAGAATAAAAGTGTTCCACCATTGTCTGGTTACAAGCTTCCACGAACGCGAAAGCGCATCGCTGAGACCCTTCTTTTCATAAATAAAGGCTATAACTACCAGCGAAAGTGTGTTTGCTAAATAAATACCAGGAACAATGCAGAAAATTATTCCAAACATTACAATTATAAAAAAGGCCAGGTTTGCACCCAAGGCAAGTAAACTATTTGCAAAAAATCTTGAGGTAATTTCCGGAGTTTCAAATTTGTCTTTTCCTTTGTTTATATAAGCTTCAACGTAACTGTAGAAGGTGCCAGCTAACAACGATTGCACGAAAAGGTTAAATAACATAAGGACAAAAAGGTTCATGTAGAACGGACCAATATTAGCTAACAGAATTTCCTGATCCGACATGTCTATGCCACTTAAAATATTTCGTTGAAACCAGACTTGCACGGCAGCGTACAGCAAAACAAAGGGTAGTACGTAAATGAATACCAGTTTCGATACCGATTTATATTCCTGTTTCAGAAATTCAAAAGAATCAGAGATAATTATTCCCAGTTCTCTTTTTTCCTTAAAACGAATTTCTTTTTGTTCCATGCAACGAATTTATTCAGGGGCTATTCAAATGTTTGCTTTTCAATTTGATATTTGTTTCGGTCGCTGGCACTGCGCGAAATTAGCTCTCCAAGAAATCCTCCCATAAAGAACTGTGTTCCGATAATCATTGAAGTAAGAGCAATGTAAAAATATGGGCTTTCTGTAACCAGATTACCTGTAATTCCATGTTTTAAGTGAATTATTTTTTGGATTCCCAGATAGGCAGCAGCAATAAAGCCAATAAAAAACATAAGAGCCCCCAAAATACCAAAAAAGTGCATCGGGCGTTTAACAAATCTTGAGATAAAAGTAACCGAAAGTAGATCTAAAGGCCCGCGAACAAATCTTTCCAATCCAAATTTTGTAACACCGTACTTTCGCTCACTGTGTACAACAACTTTTTCTCCAATGTTTTTGTAACCTGCCCATTTGGCAAGCACCGGAATATAACGGTGCATTTCGCCATAAACCTCGATGCTTTTAATTACATTTTTCCGGTAGGCTTTTAATCCACAGTTCATGTCGTGGAGTTTAATCCCGGTCATTCGGCGTACAGTCCAGTTGTACAGTTTGCTCGGAATATTTTTAGAAAGTACCGGATCGTAGCGCTTTTTCTTCCAGCCCGAAACCAAATCGAAACCATCCTCTTTTACCATCCTGTACAGTTCCGGTATTTCATCCGGGCTGTCCTGCAGGTCAGCATCCATGGTAATTACCACGTCACCCTGAACTGCTTCGAATCCGCAATAAAGTGCTGCAGATTTTCCATAGTTACGCCTGAATTTTATTCCTTTTACAGAAGGATCTTCTTTTTGAAGATTTTGTACAACTTTCCATGAATTATCACGGCTGCCATCGTCAATCATCATAATTTCGTAACTGAAATTATTTTCATCCATCACTTTTTTTATCCAGGCAGCCAACTCCGGGAGCGACTCCTCCTCGTTAAACAGAGGTATAACTACGGAAATATCCATATAACAAATGTGTTTATTCTTATTCAGGAACCTCGTCGGTTGGGTTCTTTTTAGTAAATATTGCGGTTATTAAACTAATAATTAATCCGATAAATGCTCCTCCGAAAATAGCCATAGCAGCCATAATTGGCGGTTTCATAAGTTTAGCCTGCAAATTCACGGCAGCATCAATTTGTGCTTCTGAGAGTTTTCCTTGTTCAACCAATTTTTGTTCAGCATACAGAAGTGCCTGTTCCTGCATTGAAGGATCGATTACTGCATACAACAGATAGGTATAAATTCCCGATAAGACAGAGGCGAAGATGATTGTCATTACGCCGACACCCAAGGCCTGTCCATATGTCATTTCGCCACCCAATGCCTTTTTATAACTAATTTGTGCCCATGCAGCTCCGGCAATAAGAATGGGATACGAAATATATTGTACCCAACTGGCAAATGAATTTCCGGTAACATAGATTACGACAGAAACTAAAATAAGTACAATTCCGAGGTAAACACCCGATGTAAGCGAGGATTTCATTAATGAAGCAGGTTTTTGTTCCATAACAGTTTGTTTTTTAGAAAAGGTTCGACAAATATAGATTTATTTTTTTACTCAATATACACAGAAACAGATTATCGATGTTAATTTATGAAAGTACAAATTATTCATTCAATTTGTAAAAATTAACAATCGAAAATTACGACACGGACTGTTTTTGTTTGGTAGAAATTGTTTTTTTTCTACTTTTGCAGCCGGGTAAGTCCTGTGCGACCAGCTCCTGCTGAATTCCCCCAGGGTCGGAAGGCAGCAAGGGTAGGCGGTTGAGCGGTGCGACACAGGTAGCTTACCCACTTTTTTTTCGAAAAAAGCCGGCGTAAAAATAGAGGCAAAAAGATTGAAAAAAAGTTTTGCAGATTAAAAAATTAATTCTTTACTTTGCGCCGCTGAATTTGAAAAGCAAACGTTCTGAAAGATACTTGAAAAGTAATTATAAGCCGAATTAGCTCAGTTGGCCAGAGCACGTGATTTGTAATCTCGGGGTCCCCAGTTCGAATCTGGGATTCGGCTCACAAAAAATATTCGGGGAGATACCGAAGCGGTCAAACGGGGCAGACTGTAAATCTGTTGGCTCAGCCTTCGTAGGTTCGAATCCTGCTCTCCCCACCAAAGGGAATAACTTCAAAGTTGTTCCCTTTTTTATTCCTTTTTTTCGATATAAATAGACTAACTTTAACCAAACAATTAAGATTAAATGCCCAAATTATTAAATAAATTCAATAATGGTGGTTTAATAGAGTTCGATACCGGTAGTTTCGACAGTTGGTGCGTTTATGTTACAAAACCTGACGGCGAACGGTTTGCACCAACAGATATTCAGTATTTTTCGAGGTTAAAAAAGTTAGGTAAAAAATATGGCTCACAAAAAATTTATGACGATTTTGTTGTAACTTTTAACCGAACTACAAAAGAGGTTGATCCTACCATTTTTGAGTTAATTTCTACCCTGAGCAAATATTACAAGGCTGATGCATTGGAAATAGAAATCTGGTTTAGTGTAATCTATGCCGGAATGATTGCTGAAGAGAATAAGGAAAATGCCATTCTGAAAAAACGCATTAAAAGGCTGGGAATGCATCAGCTTCTGCTAGACGATTTTAAACCGGAAGATGCAGCCACCTTCAGCAAAGGCAAAAAGTGGAAAGAACTTGACCGTTTAATGAAGAAACTTGGTTTCTAATTACAAGGCTATAATTCAGTTTAATATTCTGAAGGATTTACCCATGGCTTCGTTTGAATTGGCGATGTCTTTGAAAGAAAATTACTTTTTCCATATAATCATAGGTAAGTGAAGGTAGCCATGAATCGTAATCGGGGATGATTGATTTGGTATTTGTGACATCAAACGTGCAATATTCATTTAAATATGGTAAATACTGTTTTAAAGAACGTAACATCATTTCTTCTGTCCAGCTAAGTTTCTGTGGTATTTCATCAACAAAAGACAAACGAATTCTATCTTTTACATGAAACGCTTTAACCAATATATTCATTATTTCAGAGTTTGGCTGAGGAGCAGGGTGGCACAGGTGAAAGGTTTTGCCATGTGCCCGGGTGTTTGTCCCTATTTCAATAAGTGCGTCTACAACAGGGTTTACAGGGGCCAGGTTGGGGTAGGCATTGGGTGTAACCGGTATTCTGATTTCTTTTCTGGCAATTTCGTTCTTGTTGTTTTTAAAATGCAGTTGTATCCGGGTTATAACATCTACTAAAGCATTAAAGTGTGTTAATGTTGGCGAACGGCCGGTTACAGAGTCATTTATTATTATTGATGGCCTGGTAATACTTAAGGGAATTCCCAATTCCCGGCATAATTTTGTTACTTCAATCTCCGCTTTTAGTTTGGTTTTTTCGTAATTATTACGCAATTCCTGTCCTTCGTCTAACTCGTCCTCCATAACAATTCCCTGTCTTCGACCTGCTACGTATGCTGTGCTTACATGGACTACTGATGCCAAAGAATTGCGTAAAGTCTGAATGACATTTAGCGATCCGGTGACATTTATTTTGAACTGGGCCTCAGGACTGGGTGGTTTGAAACGCGTATCGCCCGCTATATGGAAAAGAATTGCATTAGTACCAAACTGTTGGGCTGCATTTTGATTTTGCAAACCCAAATCGTCTTTACAAATATCAACCTCGTGACAATGTAGATTTTCAAAGATTTCACGTTTTAGAGGAAAGCCACAAATGTTATCGATAGCAGAAATAACTCTTTTTGAAAACGAGTAGCCCGCTTTACCACGCCCTAATGCATGTACTGACCACCCGCATTTTAATAGTTTACAGGCAACCCTGGAGCCTATAAATCCGGTCACCCCTGTTACTATTGCCGTTTTCATTTTGTTGTTCTCTGTTTTTCCTATAAAAATCTTACAGACTCATACTAATCAGGAATGTTGCTGCAAATGCAATAATCGCATATAACTCAGGAAAAACGGCCAGTACCATGGTTTTTCCAAAAATGTCGTGACCTGAGCCAATACCTGCAATACCGTTAGATGTAACTCCTCCCTGGTTTAAAGCTGAAAAGAAACCTACAAAACCCAGGGTTAATCCTGCAGCCAAAATTGCAACCCCCTGTAACATCGTTATCTCGGGCGTAATTATTCCCTGGCTGTTTATAATAAAAAAACCGGCGAATCCGTATAATCCCTGGGTTCCGGGCAGAGCGCTCAGAAGCAGATAACTACCAAATTTGTCGGGTTTCTTTTTAAGTGCTCCAACTGTTGCATTTCCACCTTTCGAAACACCAACGGCACTGCCAATGCCTGAAAAAATCAGCATTATTGCTAATCCGATGTAAGCTAAAATAATTGCTGTTGTCATGATATTATTGTTTATAGTTTAAAGTTTCTTATAACTCAATTAATTTTTTAATTCTACTGTCAACTATCTCTTAAATGGCTTATACTCTTCACCACCTCCGGTAAAACCGGCACTTTTATAAAACTCTACAAAAGTTAAACGCATGGGATGAACAAACGATCCCAACGACGAGATAAGGATATTTAAAGTATGCCCCAGAATCAAAAAAATAGCAAAAAATATTGGTCCAAGTATTTTTGAAGAACCAAGAATCTGTAATCCAATATCGTTAATTACAAAACCAAGAATGGCGCTTGACAAGCCCAGTGCAAATAATCTGATATACGACAATAAGTCGCCAAAAATACCGGTTACCGTTGAATAAATATCCCAAACGCCTTTACCAATTCGGACAAAGATGTTTACGCCGGGATCGCTGAAAAACAGGATGAAAAATCCACCCACAGCCATTATTAAGTATAATATTATTTTATTTTTTTGAATAATGCCTAAATCTGAAAGAATGACGTAACTTATGCTCCCTAATAAAATTATTAACCAGCCATAGGTAGCCAGCGAATAGCTAAATCCGTACTGTCTTGTGCGGTTGACAGCCCGAATAAACAGCCCGAAAACTATTTGAATTCCCCCCAAAGCAATTGAGAGGTTAAACATCTTGTTTGGATCTAAAAACAAATTGCGAAATCTGTCAGTCAGTGCAATTTCTGTTTCAATTAAGTTAATACCAAAAAATGTTCCCGAAACAGCACCGAA
The DNA here is from genome assembly GCA_039714235.1 of Bacteroidota bacterium. Taxonomy (GTDB): domain Bacteria; phylum Bacteroidota; class Bacteroidia; order Bacteroidales; family Prolixibacteraceae; genus Draconibacterium. The sequence continues at coordinate 13,370 of JBDLJS010000063.1, forward strand.
AATGATGGTTGCCAGTCCTAAAAGCTGAATTAAGCTGAGATATGGTTTAAATTCTTTTTTTGCTTTTAGTTTGTAGATTCCGGCTCCGATAAGAAACAAAAGTCCGTAGCCTGCATCGCCCAGACAGAATCCAAAAAACATCATAAAAAAGGGTGCAAAAAATACGGTTAAATCCAGTTCTGCATAGTCGGGCAACGAGAACATGGAGCCGATGGGTTCGAAGAGTTTACTGAAACGGTTGTTATTTAACAAGACCGGGATTTTATCACTCGGTTTAGCTTTTTCTGCCAGGTAAAGTATTTCATTTATTTCTAGGAAGCTGTTGATAGATAATATTTTTGTTTTAGGAACCCAACCTTCTAAAACCATTAATTTATTTTCGGCTTGTTTAGAAGTGTTTAGAAATACTTCGTCGAGACTTAATAATTCAATTTGTTCGCTTTTACACGATTCCAGTTGGGCTATTGAATCGGCGGCGTATTTATCGAAACAGGCATTGATATCTATAATCCGGGTTTCCAGTTCCGTAATTTTCAATTCCAGTTCAGGAAACGGAACTTGTGGCAAATGCATTTTTTCGGCATCTAATTCTGTTTTCTCTTCATCGGTTTTAATGTGAATAAAAAGCAGCTGGTTACCGTGTTCCGAAATAATTTCAACTGGTAATCCTGAATTTTTCAAATGTTGAAAATTCTTTCTGTTCGAGGAGTAAAAATGAAGATGGATATTTTCTGCTTCAAGTTTTTGAATTAATTCAGCGGAAAATGATCCCCAGCGACGGGCTTTAGCCAGTTCTTTGTCTGTTTCTTCAAGTTCAATTGATAATTGTTCCAATTCCGTTTGTTTCTGAATAATGTCTTTTAAAATCTCTTCACCTTTTAAGTCAATATTTTTTTTAGTTTCATCAGTTTCTCTTTTTTTTAGAAACTCAATGGCCTGAGAGTAGCGGTTTATTTCAGCATATTTCCGTTTAATATCTTCAGGAACTTCTATTTCTTTTTGAACAACGTGTACAACGCCAATATCCTGTAATTCTTCAAGAAAACTTATGTAATCCTGATGAAATACCAAAAAAGAATATTTAAGCATTGGTACAATCATGATGCTGTTTCTTTTTGTTTTTGCTGACGCTTTTTTACAATCTTTTGTGCTGATTTCGACAGGTTTTCTTCGTCCTCCAGAAACCTTTTTATTTTTCTTATGGCATCTTCATAGCCCGGTATCTGCACTTTTTCATAAAGGTTTACTTTCTGCGTTGTTTTTCTGCGGGCATGGTCGAGCAGAGCCATTTTCCGGTTGAAAAATTCTTTTTTTGTAACGATAGCAGCTACCTCTTTTACAAACGAAATACCTTGGGGAAACCATTTGGGTTGTTCAAAAAGGCTAAATTCTTTTTCGTCAAAAATAATTGTGTCCATTTCCGGAATTGAAACACCTGCAATTTTTTTTGTAATTATTTTAACCTCTCCAATGGCCACCAAATCAGAAATGTATTCGTTCCACAACCCTACAGACTCAGCATTCGATTTAATTTTTATTGTTAGCTCCTTTTCTAACTCTTGTGTTTTATCCTTTGCCTTTTTTACTTCAAGACGTAACGCTGCTTCTTTATTTTTAAGCGTTGGTAAGGCCTTTAGTCTCACATTCAGTTGTTTAGTGAGACTTTGTAGGGCTGTTTTGTTATATTGAAATTTTATAGCCAATTAATAAATCTATTTATAAGGTTTATCTGTTTATAGTCTGTTTGTCATCTTTTAATTTACATTCCAACTTTTATTCCGGCTTGTTTTTACTGGCAGATGGCAGAGATTACCATTACCTATAAACCGCAATTAAACAGGAAATATTAAAATCGGTATATTTTCGGCGGCAACTAGTTTTGTTAATCTGTCGGTGTGAAATATTTTGTAAAATGTAGAGCGCTTAACTCTTGAAAATGATATAATGTCAATATCATTCGCATTAACAAAATCATTAAATCCTTTTACCATGTTATCGCTTTCAAACAGTTTGCATTTAATATTGTACTCGCTATAATCTTTTTCGAGCATTTTATTTAACTCGTCAACTTTCTCTTTGTGTGGATTCTTGTCTAAGTCAATATGAACACAATGAATCTTTTTATCGAAGGGTTCTAAAATTTCCAGCAATTTGTTTAACGATGCATTATCAGCATCATAAAAATCGGTTTCGTACATTACATTTATTTTTCCCACTTCTTTACACGTTGCTGCAAAGGGTACTGCAAATACGGGATACTGTGCCTGGTCTATAACCTTTGCCAGGGTTTTTCCCATAAACTCGCCATCTTCACTATGTGATTGTTTGGTACCCATCAAAATAAAATCTGGTTTGTACCTTTTGCACGCATCAGTAATAACATTAAGCGGAGTGCCTTTTAGCATCCTGTAATGCATTTTTACATCATCTAATAATTCTTTGGGGATTTTTTCCCTGATTTCTTTGTTAAAGTTTACAAGTTTTAGCTGCGCCTTCTGAAAAGCTTCTTTTAACTCAAGTTTTACGTATTTTTCCCACGATGCTGTATGCCGTTCAGGCTCCTTAAACGTTGGATCTTCGTACACATAAAGAATTTTAATTTCGGCATTTATCTTTTTTGCCATCTTCATTGCATGCCTGCATAAATCTATACAGTTGTCGCTTAGTTTTACCGGAACGAGAATTTTTTTCAGCTTAGTAAAACTCTTGTCTTCGCTTACTTTGTCTAAATCATAATCTTTATGAATCTGCAACAGTACTTTAATAGCCTGTTCCGATTTCCCGGCTTTAATTTTTAGTACTACCTCGTCGGGATTGTATTTGTCGCTTTCGGAATATGCCTCATTCGTAAAAAATACTTCAATCCCGTTCGATTCCAGATTATCTTTAACAAAACTGCCTAGTTGGTGGGTTGTAATCCGTAATAATGTAATCAGTTGATTTTCCATGACTAATATATTTTTAGTTATTAATTATGATTTTCTGCCCACCGGTCAGGTAGGCCGTATTTTTCAACTAATTCAGCTTTAATGCCTAATTCGGCGTGAGAGAAGTATTTGTTGAAAAGTTTCCATGCTGTGTCAATCATTATATCAATTTCAATATTAATGTCAATGGCCAGCAGCTCTTCCGAGTACTCTTTTGCAAAACTCATGGTACGTTTGTCGTAATCGGTCAGGTCGAAACCGTTTTCAATTTTTGTTTTTGCATTAGCAGCATCGGCATAAAGCCTGATGGCCGTATTCATTACCTGCGGGTGGTCTTCCCGCGTTTTTTTGCCTATAACCAGTTGTTTTAAGCGCGACAGGCTCCGGAAAGGATCGACAATAACTTTCCCAATGTCGGTGTCTTTGCGCAGAAAAAGCTGGCCTTCGGTTATGTATCCGGTGTTGTCGGGGATTGCATGGGTAATATCGCCTCCTGAAAGGGTTGTAACAGCAATTATAGTTATCGAACCTCCTTCAGGAAATTGTACTGCCTTTTCGTATAATTTTGCCAAATCGCTGTATAACGAACCCGGCATACTGTCTTTTGACGGAATCTGATCCATGCGGTTGGAGACTATGCTCAATGCATCGGCATACAAGGTCATATCGGTTAAAAGAACCAGTACACTCTGGTTTTTTTCAACAGCAAAATATTCGGCAGCTGTTAGTGCCATATCGGGTACCAGTAACCTTTCAACGGGCGGATTCTCAGTAGTGTTTACAAAACTGATAATGCGGTCGATTGCACCGGCATTCTCGAAAAGATTTTTAAAGAACAGGTAGTCGTCGTTGGTTATTCCCATTCCGCCCAGGATAATTTTGTCGGCTTTGGCTCTCAGGGCAACCATTGCCATTACCTGATTATACGGCTGGTCAGGATCGGCAAAAAATGGGATTTTCTGTCCGGTAACAAGGGTGTTGTTCAGGTCGATACCGGCAATACCTGTGGCAATCAGTTCCGAAGGTTGTTTGCGGCGTACCGGATTAACCGACGGGCCACCAATTTCAACCATTTTTCCATCTACTTCAGGACCATCGTCAATTGCCTGACCATAGGCATTAAAAAACCTTCCACTTAATTCGTCGCTTACCGAAAGCCTGGGCGCATGCCCCAGGAAAACAACCTCGGCGTTAGTAGGAATTCCTTCTGTGCCTGAAAAAATTTGTAAAGTAACCAGGTCTCCTTCAATTTTAACCACCTGCGCCAAACGGTCGTTAACGATTGCCATCTCTTCGTTACCAACTCCGGTTGCCCTTAACGAGCAGGTTGCCTTGGTTATCTGGTCAACCTTTGTGTGAATTTTCTGAAAAGCTATAGTTTCCATTCTTTAAGCATTAAATTTGTTCAACTTCAACAACCGCTTTTTCGTTAACTATATTTTCCAGTTCGCCTTCAAATTTTTTGAATTGTTCCGAATGGAATTCAGAGTAATTCATTTGCTTGAATACGTTTATAACTCTTTTGAAATACGGATTTACCTCTTCAAAATTTTCGAATTCGAAATGCGTGTTGTATACTTTTAGCACTTTGTCCATCATGTATCGTTGTCGTTCTATTGGTGTTGATGCATCTACTTTATCAAAAGCATCCTGTTGCAAAATAACAAAATCAATTATTTCCGATTTCCAGAAAATCTCGTGATACTCGATTGGAACACCATCGTCGCCAAGAATATTTATTTGTTCGTAAGCTTCACGGCCGCGGATTAAGATATTTTTTGCCTGAAGGATATTGTCAATCCAATCGGGAGCAACAGTTTTAGAAACGTACTCGATAAACTCGGGATACTCAAGGTATTTAGAGTAACTGTCAACCGCGTCGATGGCCGGATACCGTTTACTGTCAGCCCGGTTCTGCGATAGTGAATAGAAGCAACGTGCCGCTTTTTTTGTTGCTTCGGTAACAGGTTCTTTCAGGTTACCACCGGCAGGAGAAACTGTTCCTATAAAAGTTACCGAGCCTGTTTCTCCGTTAACCAGGTGCACAAACCCTGCGCGGGCATAGAAATTTGAAATGATAGCCGGTAAATCCATTGGAAATGCATCGGGGCCCGGTAGTTCTTCCATGCGGTTCGACATCTCGCGCAATGCCTGTGCCCAGCGCGAAGTTGAGTCAGCAAGTAACAGTATTTTTAATCCCATGGAACGGTAATACTCGGCAATGGTCATTGCTGTATAAACCGATGCTTCGCGGGCTGCAACGGGCATGTTAGATGTGTTGGCAATAATGGTTGTACGCTCCATTAGTTTACGTCCGGTGCGAGGATCGTCCAGCTCAGGAAACTCGGCGAAAATCTCTACTACTTCGTTGGCACGTTCGCCACAGGCAGCAACAATAATCATATCGGCCTCAGCTTGTTTCGACAGGGCATGCTGTAATACCGTTTTTCCTGTTCCGAACGGGCCGGGAATAAATCCGGTTCCACCTTCAACAATAGGATTTAAACTGTCGATTACCCTGATTCCGGTTTCAAGAAAATCGAATGGGCGGGGTTTTTCGCGATATGTTTTTATCGGAATTTTTACCGGCCACTTCTGCACCATCGTCACCTTGTGTTTGTTCCCTTTATTATTCTGTAATACGGCAATTGTATCTTCAATTTTGTATTCACCATCTGGTACAACTTCATTCACCGTATAACTGCCTGAAAAAGTAAAAGGTACCATGATTTTATGCGAAATCCAGTTTTCAGTAACTTCTCCCAGCCAGGAGCCTGCCTCCACTTCGTCGCCAACCTTTGCCAGTGGCTTAAATTCCCACAGTTTGTCAACTTCAAGCGGGTGGGTGTAATCGCCTTTTTGCAAAAAGGTGCCTGTCATTTTATCCAAATCGTGCTGAAGCCCGTCGAAGTTTTTCGACAATATACCCGGCCCCAGTGTTGCCTCGAGCATGTGCCCCGTAAATTCGACTTCGGTTCCGGTTTTTAATCCACGTGTGCTTTCAAATACTTGTATATAAGCATTTTTCGAACCTATCCTGATAACCTCTGCCATTAGCTTCGTTCCGGAATGGTCAATATAACATATTTCGTTTTGCGATACCGGCCCGTTAACCTCAACTATAACGAGGTTGGCAATAATTCCTGCAACTTTTCCTTTTGTGCTCATATATTATTTCGTTAGGCTAAATTCCTCTGGGAATTCGTAGCTTGTTTTTAAATCATTAATAAGCCTGTTTAACATTGTTTTGCCTGTTTCAGCATCCAGCTTCAACCATCGTTCAGTAATATCCAGTTTTATTATAAAACTCAGTATTTTTTCAATGGTGAAATAGTGGAAAAAGGTTTGTTCATCCAGGTAATCCCACCTGACTTTATCTAACGCCTTTTCTTTTTCAATCATTCCCGAGTCCGACTCGGCAATTCTGAAAACCTGTTCGTTAAAAGGCAATTCGTCTTCGTATAATTCCGGCTTTAACCGTTTGTTAATCAGCAGCGAGTAAACCAGCGTGTTTTGTTGGGTTTTTAATAAATGATTTGAAATTTCGTAGTTAAACCGAACACAGTTAAATGTGGTTAAAATATTCTTGCAGTTTAGTTCGAACATGAACCAGTTATTGAGAAACTCATTTTTCGATTTCAGTACATACTCATAAAAAAGGCTGTTTAATATATTCTCAACCTCAATATTCCATTCTTGAGATTCCCTGTCTTTCATCCATTCTAAAAAATTTAACATGTATTCCGGCAAACTGACGATCTCGTTTTGTGGAGAAAGCTGGTCTTCCAGAAATTTTTTTGAATAGTTTCCCAGTTCATTGAATGCTGTACCTTTTTCGAAATACAGTGTTACCAGGTTTCTATTGTCGTAGGGCAGAAACAGAAGTTTTACCAGCTCAAAATCGGGTTCTGAAAGTTGATTATGGAGTTCTTCACGAAAAGCAACACTATTTAGCCCTGGTTTATTTTCGTTAAAAAATAAATCGGGGAGCCCGGCAACCAAACAGTAATACTCTTTTTTTAGCATAACCGAATTTTTAAATGGTTACTAATCATTTAAAGCCCGGTGTACCAAACGCTTCTTTAATCGGTTTTATCGCAATTTTATTGAGTGCCTAAAAAAATATTCTATTCGTTATCAACAGAAGCAAATAGCAATCTTTTTGTTCTGTCTTTGAAGTATCGTTTAAAATAGTTTTCAAAATCTTTATCTGAAAAGCTGATTACATAACTTCCGTCTTTTGGCCCGATTTTAAATCCTGATTCAAGTTTCGGATCAAGTTTTAATTCTACTCCTTTGCCCAGGGTTTCGTTTGTTTTCGAATCGAAAAAATTCTCGATTTCTTTTTCTTTACTTTCAGGGAGGAGCAGTCGCAAATCCAGCTCATCCGGCTTTTGAGGATTCCAGTTCTTTATGATTGTAAGAATCATTTCTTTTATAAATCCGCTATCGTTAAAAGCTTGTTTAATTTGATTATCAACCTGGGAGGTGGTTACTATTTCGGTAATCTGTTGTTTTAGCCTACTGGTGAATTGTCGGGCTGCCAGCTGAATTTCTGTATCTGTTTTTTGTTTTAATTCGTCAGCCTGTTGTTTAGCCTGTTCAATAATCTCTTTCTGTACTTTTTTTGCAGAATGTATTATTTCTTCTGCTTTGGCTTTGGCATCATCAATTATCTGGTCGGTATCTTTTTTTGCCTTAATAACACCTTCGTTATAAATCTTTTTCGTTATTTCTTCAATCTTATCGGTCATAGTTTGTTTGTTATCAGGTTCTTTCTGTTATATCAATTTAACATCATAGTTTTGTGTCACACCACCAACTGTAAAAACCGGAGCTTTGTATCCGTGAATAATTTCAGAAACAAATTTCCCTATTTTTCTTCCTGAAAATCTGATCTCCTGATGTGTTCTGATTATTACCAGCCCGGGTTTTTCCTTTTTAATATATTCGAGAATTACTTTATGTGTCTCTTTACGATGGACTTTGAGGATTTTAACATCGCATTCAACCCCGCGTTCCTCCAACATATTTTTTAATCTCTCTGCATTTTTAAAAGCCAGGCTTTTGGTCTCATCAATATCGATGTTAAGTGCAGAAACGATTTGTATTTTTGCATTTAGTTTTTTTGCAAAAAATGTTGCCCAATACAGTCTTTTTTTCGTCCGTTGTGAAATATCGATCGGAATAACGATTTTATTAATCTCCTTGATCGGATAATCTTTATTGATGGTTAAAACGGGACAATATGATTTACTTACATATCGGTCAACTTCTGACTTGGACATTGCTTCTGCATTATTTTTTTCGCTCTTATCCAGTAATACAAATTCATAACCTCCGCGTTCCGATTCGTTTATTAAAGTACTGACAATTTTTCCCCACCCAATACGCAAAATTATGTTATTTGGAATCTCTTTTTGAATGACATTTTTTACAAACTCGGTAAATTTATTTAGTGCACCCTGATGACGTATCTGATTCTTTTTTGATTTAGGATTTGGAGAAAAGAATGTAGATGATTTGATAATATCCATCAAAAAAATTCGCATTCCCAATGCCTCCTGAAAAAATAGTGCCTGCTGTAAAATGTGCTCGCCATCTTTGTTTTGGGGGATGTGTGCCAGAATACTATTCGATCTGTATTTCATAGATATAAATTCTAAAAGTTGTTTTCTCCACCAAAAGACGATAAGCGGAATAACAAGTTATTGTTTATATACAATATACGAAAATTGGGGATTATGTTTCATGATCCTATTGTAAAACATATAAAATAATGATGTAAAATGGAATTTTTTTGTTAAGTGATGCGGGGATTATAAAAAATTAACAGAGTCAGGAATTGTTTTTAATTAATCTTTTTTGAATACTGAATGCATTGGCTGGATTTTGCACAAACAGCTGATGAATATCTGGTTCTGTTAATCCATTTTCTAACAAGGCAGGAATTAATTGCGATTCTATACCAGTAAATCCTCTGAAGTTTCCACCCTCGGGCTGGCCAGGTTTATACCAGCCTGCATCGTGCGAAAAGAGTAATTTGTCGAGCATTTCTTCTTGTTTCATAAAAAGGGCAAATTCTACATATCGGTCCAGACGTTCAGGTTTAAAATTATCGAAAGCTATCCATGCGCCCAGTTTTGCTGCCTCCAGTTGTTTCTCAAACCCTTTTTCATTATGTGCATGTGTCCAGATAAATGCCGACGGGTGAAGACCATATTCTTTCAGAATTTCTAATTGCTGAAATGCCGGAACAGCCAGTCCGGTGTGCGACATAATGGTTAATCCGGTTTCTTTATGGGTTATGCAGGCCGCTTCCACCACTTTTTTGTTAATGGATTGTAAAGGTGCTCTTTCAACAGCAATTTTTATAAATCCCGGATAGATGCCGGTCCCTTCAATTCCGTTTTTTGCCTGGGCAATCCAGCGTTCGGCCAGTTGTTCCGGTGTTTCTGTAAAACCATGTTTGGGAATAAATTTGGCATTAACCGCACTGTAATATCCTACATTAGTTAATATCTGAATTCCTGACTTTTCTGATAATATTTTTAAAAGCTGCGGATCGCGCCCAAGGTATTCTGGTGTACATTCTACCAAAGTTTTATAACCGAGTTTTTTAATTTCCAGTAAATAGGGGAGAACCTTCTCAACGACTTCTTCTTTATCCCAACGGTGATAGCCGGTGCTGTCGGCTCCGATAAAATCGACCAGAATGTGTTCGTGATGAAGTGTTTTGCCAATTTCACCTGCAGGTATTTCTCCGCTTACGGTAATTATTTTTGACTCGTTTGTGTTGCAGGAAAAAAGTAATATTAAAATTATTGCCGGAAAGAAAAATCCAAACCTATTCATACTTTTGAAATTGTTTATTTTCCCCCAAATTACAAAAACTATTTCTTTTTTGATTTCCTTGCCACCAAAATTGCCCCGGTGAAAACAAGGGCGGCACCAATAACTGTAACATTGGAGAACCGTTCATGACCAATCCACGAAACATTTAGTTCGGTTAAAATGCCCATGGTTATAAAGGTTATCATTGGGTTTAGGATAATGATGATACTGACTTTGTTGGCTTCAGTATATTTTAATGCTTTGGCAATACAGGTATAGGCAATAAATGTGTTGGCTCCGAGGAAAAGCAGCAATAACCACCAGCTCCAGTGCAGATGAAGAAGTGGTTGAAAATCGACAAACGGGATGTATAAAATTGCAGGTAATCCAAAGAGGAAGAGGTTCAGGCTTTCAACCGGATGTTTGGCAACCAGTTTTTTTTGCAATACGGCATATGTGGCCCATGCTACTGCACTTGTTAAAACAAAAAATACACCCAAATTATATTTCTCCTGCCCGTCAAAAAATACAGTAAGCTGGTCGCGGTAAAAAAACGAGAACCCGATTATGGCAATGGTAAACCCTATTATTTGGTTTCGCCTGATTTGCTCTTTGAAAAATACAAAACCTGCTACTGCCAGCAATAACGGACCGGTTTGTATAAAAAGTTGTGCATTGCTTGGTGTAGTGTAGTGGATGCCAAGCATGTAACTCATGTAGTTCCACGAAAGCCCCAATGCTGCTATTACCAGAAGTAGGGGAGGCTTAACCATTAATTTGAATGATGAAGGATTTTTATAACCCTGCCATGCTGCCACCGCCAGAAATGCAACCACAAAGCGAAACCAGACAATGGTTGCAGGGGCAACTTCGCGAACCGCAACTTTTAAAGCAATAGCCAGAAAACCCCAAAAGAATGCGGTAACTGAGGCGCAGATGATTCCTTTGGTGTGGTTTTGCATTTTTAAAAAAATGTAAAAGTTGTAATATTGAGATTTTTTACCTCTGTGAAACTCTATGCTTCTTTATGTAACTCAGCGTAATAAAAATTTATACCACAAAGTTGCGCAAAGGATTCACAAAGTTGCACAAAGAATATTTTTGATATTTATTTATCGCAACTCAGCTCCAAACTCCCTTTCAAATGCAGCAATTAGTTTCTGCATGGTTTTGTCAATCTGTTTGTCTTTTAACGTGCGATTATCGTCGCGGAGAATGAAGCTAACG
>JBDLJS010000064.1:0-24325 GCA_039714235.1 Bacteroidota bacterium
GGGAATCCAATTGGGGCATCTACTTTTTTTAGTTGTTCTTCGGAGAGCCCTTCTGATTTTAACTTGTTGAAAACTGAACTAACCTTTGCTGCACTGCCCATCATTCCCAAATATTTTACATTTTTATTGATTAGCTGCCTTAATACGTTACCATCGTCGGCATGGTTAAAAGTCATTATTGCCACATAAACATTATCTCCTTCGGTTATATGTTTTGTAATTCTTTCGTAGTCTATAATTTTTTTTGAATGAGCAAAACGGTTGTTTTTAAATGTTGTCAGTTCGCGGTTTCTGTTATCGAAAACTGTAATATAAAATCCCAGTTGTTTAAAGAGCCTGCTTACCGAGATACTTACATGTCCGGCCCCAATGATGTACAGATAATTTTGAATACCTAAATGTTCAGTATAATACCAACTGCGTTCATCGTTTATTTTCAAATCTGTTTTGCGGCTCAGATTAACTTCGGGGTTAACATCAAATCCTGTTTCGGTAAAAAAAAGTTCACCCTCGTTTGCATCTGCAATAAATTTAATTAATGGTAAATGCTTTTTATTAATTGGATAAAATGCCACATGCTGGCTGCCGGAACATATCATTCCCTCATCGTCAGGATCGTTTAGCGAGGTATGCATAATTACCTTGCTGAATATCCCTTCAGGTTCAATAAACTGTTTTTTTGCAAGTTGAACAAGTTTGTATTCCATAGAACCACCACCTACTGAACCAAACATTTTATCATCGCCGGATACGGCCATTTTAAAACCTTTCCTGCCCGGGCTGCTGCCATGGCTGTCGATAACAATCAATAATACCACGTTATGGTTTGCTGTAAGTTTCGATTTTATAAAATTCCAGATTTTCATTTATTACTTCAATTAAAGAAAACGATGCTAAGTGCATAATATACAGCCATCAGCGCGGAGAAAACAGCGCTTGCAAAAAACCTCCTGTTTAATGGTATTTTGTTTTGAATAATAAAGTTAGCTGCTAAAGAAATTGGGATGTTAACTAAAAAAGATAAAAGCCCTATTCGTAACAAATTCCATGAAACCTGTTCAAATTTGCCGGATGCCAGTAAAATAAAAAGCAGGTGACGGGCTATCCAAATCGGGTTGAAATACAAAATTGCCAGCGATGTTCTGTAAAACAGCAGTTTGTATCCCTTATATTCTGCTGTCTTTTTGTCAATCCATCCAAAATAATTTGGTATTTCGAATGCATAAACAGTTGCCCCGATTAAAACTATTCCAAGCAGTCTTGACCATGAAAAATCATTAAGGATAAGGGCAGCAATGGTGTCGCCACTCGAATATATTAAAGCTCCTTTTATTATGTCTTGCCTGGTGTAAATCAATGGCTGTTATTTTCTACGTGTTCAACATCAGGTTCTGTTTTACGGTATAGTGCCTTCAATACCTTTTCCGGTGTCAACGGGGTATCAAACACAGGTTTGTAATTGTTATTAAATGCCTTTATTGCATTCTGTAATGCAAAGTATACCCCTATCCCATACAGGAATGGAGGCTCTCCAATAGCTTTCGATTTTAGCAGGGCAAGTTCAGGGCCTTCTGTTTCAAGCTGAAGTATCTCAAAAGTTTCGGGAGCAGAAAAAATATCGGGGACCTTATAGTTCGAGAGGCTGTTTGCCAGCATCCTGCCCTGTTTATCCCAAATCATCTCTTCATTTGTCATCCAGCCAATCCCCTGGACAACTCCTCCTTCAACCTGGCCTATGTCGATAGAAAGGTTTAGGCTATTGCCAAAGTCGTGAACGATATTAACGCTTTCTGTTTTGTAGGTTCCAGTCAAACAATCCAGTTTTACGGCGATATATGCCGTTCCAAAAACATGGTAGGCAAAGGCGTGGCCTTTACCGGTGTCTTTGTTAAAATATATTTTTGGCGTTGCATAGTGCCCTGTTTCAGAAAGTTTGACCCTTTTAAGGAATGCTTTATTTACAAGTTCTTTCCAGAGTAAACCTGTTTCCTTTCCTTCAACCATTACCTGTTCGTTTTTAATCCGGAGCTTTGCTGGGGCAACACCCAACATCTCTGACGCTGTAACAATAAGCCTCTGTAGTAATTGTTTGGCAGCAATTAAAAGTGCATGTCCATTGAGGTCGGCACCCGAACTTGCTGCAGTCGGGGAAGTGTTAGCCACTCTTGTTGTGTTTGTACTTTCAATTTTAATTCTTGAAATACCGACTGAAAAAGTATCGGCTGCCACCTGCATCAGTTTTGTGTTAACTCCCTGCCCCATTTCAATAGCTCCTGTGCTTATTCCAATACTTCCGTCCTGGTAAATGTGGATTAGTGCACGTGCCTGGTTCATCGAAGTTTTTGTGAACGATATGCCAAAACAAACCGGTTGAATAGAAAAACCTTTTTTTATAAATATATTCTCATCGTTAAATTTCTCTATCTTTTCCTTTTCAGTAGCCAGGTCAAAGTCCGAATTCAATATATCCAAGCTTTTAACGGCATTATTGCTGTTGCAAATTTGTCCGTAATGGAAAGTATCGCCTTTTTTAATAAGGTTTTTTTGCTGAATTACAGCCTTATCAATGTTCAGTTTTTCAGCGGCTAAAGCAATTGCCGACTCAATTACGAACACAGCCTGCGGAGCCCCAAATCCTCTGAAAGCGGTGAATGGCACCAGGTTGGTTTTACAACTATATGCAGTAGCTTTTACGTTTGGAATATAATAAGCGTTGGTTACATGAAAGAGGGTTCGTTCCATAATTGCCGGGCTAAGGTCGGTAGCGGCTCCTCCGTTTTGAAGGTATTCTACTTCAAAAAACCTGATATTATAATCTTCATCCAAACCAATTTTAAAATCTGAAGAGTATGGATGTCTTTTCCCGGTAACCAGAATATCACTGTGACGGTCGAGAATTAACTTTACCGGCTTATTAAATTTTTGTACAGCCATTGCAGCCATTGCAGCCCATGGTGTTGCCTGGTCTTCCTTTCCTCCAAAACCACCTCCTAGCCGGGTTACATCAACCTCAATATTATGCATGGACAGGTTTAAAACCCGTGCTGCTGTTTTTTGTACTTGTGTCGGGCTCTGTGTCGATGAGAATATTTTTATGTTATTGTTTTCGAGTGGAACAGCATAGGCTCCCTGGGTCTCCAGGTAAAGGTGCTCCTGGGCTCCGCTATCTGCCTGCCCAGAGAAAATATATTTTGACTCAGCATATCCTTTCTCCAAATCTCCATTTGCAAATGTCCTTGCCGGAAAAAGAAACTGCCCAAACTCCTTTGCTTTACGGGCAGAGGTTAATACATCTAGTTCTTTATATTCAATTTCTGCCAGTTTTGCAGCTGTTTTTGCCGCAAAACGATTTTTGGCTACTACAACAGCAATGGGCTGGCCTATAAAATGGACTTCATCCTCTGCCAAAAGAGGCTCATCGGCAATTATTCCCCCAATCTGGTTTTTCCCTTTTATGTCGTCAGCGGTTAAAATTCCTAAAACATATTCTGTCTCAGTAACTTTTGAGAAGTCAGAATTTAAAATCCGTGCATGAGCCTTTGCAGAAAAAATTACTGCTGCATAAAGGCACCCCTGTTGCTCAGGGATATCGTCAACATAAACAGATTTCCCTTTTGCATGTAATTCCGAATCAATGTTTTCCATGGGGCAAAGTATTTGTAATCAATAATTCGTGTATTTCCTCCTCCCGGAAAAAATGAGGAAAAAGCTTTATAAAATGCATTAAAAACAGTTGTCTGCTTAAAAGGCGTTTGTACTCCAAGCTACCTCGAATATCACTTATCGGCATAATCTCGCCCTGTAAAAAAACAAGTGCTGAACTTAGTGTTTTCAGGCTGAGCTCTTTCCCTTTTAAATATTCACAGGTTTGTTTCATAAACTTTGGGAATGGAGCTACACCTCCGATTGATAAATAAATTTCAGATATTATGTTTTTATGTATGTTGATACTTATCGCTGAATTTACTGAAGCAATATCGAGATAGGTTCGTTTGCTTACTTTTTCAAAATTCAGCAGCGGTTTTTGTGATGAAATATCGATGATAATATGCTTTATCCATTCATTTACAGCCAAATCGGTTTTTTTGTAATCGAGGAAGAACTCCGAAAGTTTAACATTCCTGTTGGATTTTTCCGGTATCTCTAATGAAAGACTTGCAT
Source organism: Bacteroidota bacterium (assembly GCA_039714235.1). Taxonomy (GTDB): domain Bacteria; phylum Bacteroidota; class Bacteroidia; order Bacteroidales; family Prolixibacteraceae; genus Draconibacterium. Next base: position 4,162 of record JBDLJS010000064.1, read on the forward strand.
TTAAGGCCAGAAGTAAAATACTTAAATCTCCTATTGGAGATGCATTTGCAATATTTCCTCCAATGGTTCCCATATTTCTGATTTGTTTCGAAGCTATTAAAGGGGTAAAGGACTTAATACCCGGAAAATTCCGGTTTAAAATTTCATTCTCAAAAAAGTCGTTTATACTAATTCCTGCACCTATCAATATTTTATCATCATGCTCTTCAACTCTATCGGGTATTTTGGCTTTAACTGAAGTAAGCTTAGAACAGTGTAATTCATCAGGTTTTTGTATCATCAGGTCAGTAGCACCTGCTATAATTTGCGAGTCGAAAGAGTGATTGTTTTTGGGGTTTATTTCTGAAAGCCTTTCTTTAATTGTTAAAAAATAGTTGGGTAGTAATCCGTTCTGTACCATCGTTTTTATTCCGACATCATTTCCAAAACTATGTTTTAACCCGGCGATGCTGTCAGCCGCTCTCTCAATTGACTTGTAACCTGTGCAGCGACAAATATTTCCGCTAATCCAATCTGTGACATCTTTGTTTTCCGGAGAAAGCAAATAACCTGTTAAAGAAACAACAAATCCCGGGGTGCAAAATCCGCATTGTGTTGCAGAATTTTCGACAATCGCCTGTTGTACAGGGCTTATTTGTTCTGAATTTAACCCTTCGATAGTAACAATATGCTTTGCATTAACATTTGCCAAAAGAGTAAGACACGAGACGATTGTTTTATAGGTTAAGCTGTCGTTTCTAATTTCACCGACAAGTACGGTACAGGCTCCACAGTCACCCTCCCTACAACCTGACTTGGTTCCGGTCAGGTGCATCTCATTCCTGATAAAATCGAGGAGGCTTGTACCTCCTTTGACCTCTTCGATTTTAATTAATTGCCGGTTTAAGATAAATTCAATCATCAATTAAATTTAGTAATTTTCTGTTAAAGAGCTGGAAAATCAGATATATTAAAAGAGGAGACAGGAGGCCTTAGGGGTAAACAATAAATATATTTTAACTATGTCAGGTTATTTTATCAGCAGGTTATATGAAATAATCCCACACATGGTTCCTCTGTGTTGTTATATTCCCGAACGGCATGTAGCGTATCTGCCAGAATCAGCGAAACGTGTTTTTTACGAAACAGTTCTTTGGCTTCACCTGACAGTTCTAATGCTCCATGTTGTCCGCAGCCAATAATTATTTTAGCCACACCTTCTTCATAAATAAATTCTGCTTCATCAAACGAAAGAGTATGTGATGTTCCATACACTTTTTTCGAAAGTTTCTTTTTCCGCTTTTCAATATGTCCGTCAGAACGTATTAAAACATCGTGGTCGTAAGTATGGTTACCAATTGTAATTGAACCAAATGAAGTGTGATGAATAAATGGTTTCATGGTTACATTTTTTTATTAAACAGTGTATTATTTTACGAATTACGGGTTAAAAAGTTTTTACAGAGATTTTATTGAAAGTAAGTTTTGGGGTATAAAAAATAAGTAGCAATTACTGCCTGCCAGGGGATACAGGTAACTGCCGGATAGGGATGAGACAGCTTTTTTGTCTTATGCGTATTTTTTCCTTTTTTGTGCTTCCTGGTTTAGGTGAATGTGTGCTTCACCGTATGAATTCAGGTTTCTTTTTATTTTAATTATTTTAATTTTTGGGGCAGGTTTGTCAATCGTTTCTTTGAAGACAGGTTTTTTTTCTGTTAATTCATCAACATTGACAATGATATCATTTTCATAGTCGTACATAAACTCTTTATGTTCTGCAAAAATGAATTCAAGCCCGGTTTTACCATAATCTACCTCATAAAATCTCGAAAAAACAAGGTAAATTTTACCATCAGGCATGCCATAATAATGGGCAGGGAAAGCAGTCGGTAAATACGACATGTAAGTTTTGTGAATAAGTTTAGCTACTGACTTCATAGACATCTGGTTTTATTATTGGTTATAAAAATCACCTTCATTTGTGAATTTCAACACTCGAAAAAATTATACTTATTGGCGTCCTTCTACATATATATTCTGAAAATGGCAAAAAGGTAATTCATTTTGAATATTTAGTAAGGATAATTGAATTCCCTGTTTGATGCGATTATTTAATTAATATGAATTCATTCTAACCCAGACAGTTTGTAAAAAATATTAGTTTTACACGAAATTTAATGACGACAGAAATGAATGAAAGTAAGAATATACCCGCAGTTTTAGGCGTTGGGAATGCGCTGGTTGATGTTATTTCGGTGTTGAAAGAAGATTCAGTACTGGAAGAATTTGGATTACCTCGCGGAAGTATGACTCTTGTAGATACAGAACAATCGAAAAAAATTTATGAAGCAACTTATTCTGAAAAGAGCGAATTAGCTACAGGTGGTTCTGTTGCAAATACAATGCGAACCTTGGCAAACCTTGGAGGTGTTGGCGGATACATGGGCAAAATTGGCCACGACGAACTGGGAAGATTGTTTAAAGATGATTTTGAAAAACGAGGATTAAAAACTCATCTGTTTTACAGCGAAAAAGATACGGGTAGGGTGATGGGATTGGTTAGTCCCGACTCGGAACGAACCATGGCAACATATCTTGGCGCTGCTGCAGAATTATATCCATCAGATTTTAACGAGCAACTTTTCGAAGGGTACGATTATTTCTATATGGAGGGCTATCTCGTTCAAGACCATGATTTAATAAAGACCGGCGTTGAAATGGCAAAAAAAATGGGGTTAATGGTAGCCATTGATCTGGCCAGCTTTAATGTTGTTGAGGCTAATCTCGAATTTCTCAAAGATTTGATAAAGAATTCTGTTGATATTGTTTTTGCCAACGAAGAAGAAGCAAAGTCATTTACCGGACTCGAGCCTGAAGCAGCTCTTCATGAAATTGCAAAAGATTGCGAGCTGGCTATTGTGAAAGTGGGAAAAGAAGGTTCGTTTATTAAACAGAATGATAAGGTTGTTAAAATTGATACAATTCCGGCTAAAGCCCTCGATACTACAGGTGCTGGCGACAGTTATGCAGCAGGTTTTTTCTACGGGCTTACCAAAGGATATAATCTTAAAACCTGTGGAAAGATAGCTGCCCTGGTTTCAGGAAAGGTGGTAGAGGTAATGGGAGCCAATTTACCCGACAATCAATGGGAGGAGGTTAACAGGGAAATCGAGAAATTGATTGCAGAATAAAAGAAGAGATCCCGGTTTCGATATTGGATACTGGTTACTCGTTGCTGTATACTTGTTATCCGTTCCAGACTCTAATCTCTGAACTGTCACAGGTCATTTCTTCTAAAACAGCCCGTGAATCTGGGCATCAATCTTATCGATTACAAACCTCAGGTCTTCCGGATTGGTTGTAAAGTCCAGTTCATCAACATTTACAATCAGCAGTTTACCCAGTTTATAATTATTAATCCAGTTATCGTAACGCTCGTTCAGCTGTTTTAAATAATCGAGCCGGATAGAATTTTCGTATTCCCTGCCGCGTTTCTGAATCTGGTTTACCAGCGTAGGAATCGATGCCCTGAGATAAATTAATAAGTCGGGTGGTTGAATAAGGCTCACCATTAAATCGAACAGCGATTTATAGGTTCTAAAATCGCGGGTGCTCATTAATCCCATGCTATGCAGGTTGGGCGCAAAAATCTCAGCATCCTCGTAAATGGTCCGGTCCTGGATAATTGTTTTCCCTGATTTACGAATATCGATTATCTGTTTAAATCTCGAGTTTAAAAAATAAATCTGAAGATTAAACGACCAGCGTTGCATTTCGTTATAAAAATCGTTCAGATAAGGATTTTCGTCAACATCTTCGTAATGAGGTGTCCATTTATAATGTTTGGCCAGTAATTCGCTAAGCGTTGTTTTTCCGGCTCCAATATTTCCTGCTACAGCAATATGCATTTTGTAATTTTATTTTAGAATCTAAAATATAAAAAATTTAAGTCTAAACGTTCAACATGTTCAAAAGTTCATCGAGATATTTTCTGTCGTTTGCCAAACGTGGAATTTTATTCTGTCCGCCAACCTTGCCCCGCTGCTTCATCCATTTGTAAAATGTTCCTTTGGGAGCCAAAACAATGTGCGGCATTTCGAGTGTGAGATTTTTATGTCGTTTTGCTTCGTAATCCGAATTCAGTGTTTTTAAGGAATTGTCCAGAATGCGTGTGAAATGATCCAAATCTTCTGGTTCAACATCAAACTCAATAATCCACTCGTGTGCACCTTTCTGGTTGTCGCCCATAAAAACCGGACCGGCAGTGTATTCATTAACTACAGCCCCGGTATGATGGCAGGCAATATTCATCGCCTGTTCAGCATTGTCGATAATTACTTCTTCGCCGAATGCATTTATAAAATGTTTTGTACGGCCCGTAACTTTAATCTTGAACGGATATTTACAGGTGAATTTTATGGTATCGCCAATAATGTACCGCCACAATCCGGCATTGGTTGAAATAACCAGGGCATAATTCTGGTTCAGCTCGACCTCATCCAATGTTAAAACATGCGGGTTTTCTTTGCCAAATTCCGACATCGGGATGAATTCATAATAGATCCCGTAATCCAGCATCAGAAGCATATCGTCGCGATGTTCGTTATCCTGTATTCCAAAAAATCCTTCCGAAGCATTATATGTTTCAACATAATGCATTTGATCCGAAGGAATCAGTTTTTTGTATTGTTCGCGGTAAGGTTCGAAATTAACGCCACCATGAGCAAAAACCTCCAGGTTTGGCCAAACTTCCAGCAGGTTCTGTTTGCCTGTTTTTTCCAGAACTTTCTTAAAAAGAACCAGGTACCACGATGGAACGCCAGCAAATGATGTTACATTTTGATCAAGGGCCGTAACAATAATCTTTTCAATTTTCTCCTCAAATTCTTCAATTAATGCAATTTCAGTTGATGGAGTCCGTATAAAATCTGTCCAGAATGGGACATTTTCAATCATAATGGCCGATAAATCGCCGTAATACGAATTATTGCTAAAATTGTTCACCCTGTGACTTCCGCCGAGGGTTAGAGTTTTCCCTTTTAAAACTTTGGTGTCAGGGTGATTGATAATGTATTGCGAAAAAACATCTTTGGGGCCTCTTAAATGGCAGTCGTCCAGAGCTTCTTTAGTAACCGGAATAAATTTGCTTTTATCGCTGGTGGTTCCCGACGATTTGGCAAACCATTTAACCTCTCCGGGCCACAACAAATCTTTTTCGCCTTCGCGTAACCTGTCAATAAATGGTTTTAAATCAGAATATTCCTGCAACGGAACATTGTTTTGAAATTCTTTTGATGAAGTAATTTTCTCATATTCATGCTTTTTACCCCATTCAGTATTTTTTGCGTTATGAAGTAAGCTAAAAAGGATTTCATTCTGAATTTCTATAGGAAACTCGCGATAGTACTGAATCTGGTAGTTTCGCTTAATATTAATCCATTTTATGACAGAATTGAGTAATGGCATCTGTTACACTTTAATTATATGGTTGCCAAATTTATGAATAATACTGGTTATGAAAAACATTGAGCCATTGATTTGTTCACTTTCAATAGCTTTGTTTTTTATCAAAATTTATGTCAGAAATAAAAACCGGTAATTCGACGTTTAGCTATTAATTTATTAGTCTTACCGATTTAACGGTTTTTTTAATACATCTGAATTTATATTTTTACAATAACGAAAAAAATCAATATATGGTATTATGAATTACATTGATATAATCCTGGGAATATTACTGATTCTTGCAGCCATTAGCGGATTTAAGAAAGGTTTAATTGTTGAGTTAGCATCGCTGGCAGCCCTTATTCTTGGAATTTGGGGTGCCATTGAATTTTCTGATATAACATCAGAGTTTTTAATCGAGAATTTTGACCTGCAAACCGAGTATCTGAATATCATATCGTTTGTGGTAACATTTGTTGTTATCGTTATTCTTGTACATGTGGTAGGCAACGTGGTTAATAAGCTGGTCGAAACTGTTATGCTTGGTTTTATAAATAAATTGGCCGGATTGGTTTTTGGGGTACTAAAATCAGCCTTAATTCTAAGCATAATCCTCGTGGTTTTCGATAAAATTAATGAAGATGTTGAAATTATTTCGAAGAAAGCCAAAGAAAATTCGCGTATGTACGAACCAATTCGTTCTTTTGCACCCTCTATTTTTCCGTTTATCGATGTTTGGGAAATAGACCTGAAGAATAAAGAATTGAAGACAGATGTTGTTACATAAAATAAAAGACTGGTTAAAACGTACCCCGGAAGAACAGGCAGATTTTGAAAACGTAATTTGTAAAAACTGCAAGAATAAGTTTGACGGGCATTTTTGTCCTAAATGCGGGCAGCCAGTAAAAGAATACGATAAACCTTTGAGTTTTATCTTCTTCAATTTTGTTGGCGACTTTTTTGCCTTCGATACCCGTTTTTTCAGAACTATTGGAACTTTATTGTTTAAACCAGGTTCTCTAACCCTGGATTTTTTTAAAGGGAAAAGAGTGCGATATGCACCACCGTTCAGGGTTTTTATTTTTGTGAGTTTTATTTTATTCTTGTTGCTCCAGGTTTATACAAACCGTGGCCTCACTAAAGTTCTGGATAGTTCTTTAGATGAATTGACCAAAAATGGAGCTGTTCTTGATTCCGGTTCAGTGGCGGCATTAGATTCTGTTGTTGTGGGTAATTACCAGGAAATTCGATCTGAAATTGGGGCAGACAGTATCGATGATGGTGTGGTAGATTCGGAGATTTTTGAAAATACCCGGGACATTCGCCAGGGACTAGCTTTAATTGCTTCCAACCTGGAAAAGAATAAGCTGGAAAATGAAACAGATCCTAAAAAAAGAGCTAAACTGCGAGAAGCAATAGCAATGTTGCGATCGCCTGAGCAGGCAACGATAAAAATTCTGGAATACATGTCGTGGGCATTTTTTCTGCTGTTGCCTGTTTTTGCATTAATACTAAAGCTGTTCTATATCCGCCGCAAACAAAACTATATCCGGCATCTTGTCTTTTCAATCCATATACACTCGTTCATCTTTATTATAATTACTCTGATAATTGGATTGCACATGATGTTAGATATTAATATTGAGATAGTTACTTCTGTCTTATTGTTGAGCATCCCACTTTATATTGTTATTGCACTTAAAAGATTTTACGGTCAAAAAGTAATAAAAGTGATACTAAAATTTATTGGGATAACATTTTTGTACAATATCATTTTCTGGATTATGATTGTTATTGTTTTTCTGAATGCACTGAGTATAATCTGATTTTTTTGAAATTAGTTGCAACATTTTTAAAACTCCCGGAGTCAAACGTTAAGAAATCAGAAATTTTAAATTATTAATTATGGAAGATATTTTAATTGCAGGTGTAATTTTTTTCGCAGCTTATCAAATTATTAAACTGTTTTCAACGCATTTATTAAAAAGAAAACTGATAAAAGCCGAACAGTACGAGAGAGTCGGGATTTTGGAAGAACCAACACAATCAGAAGAATCGAATAAGTATCCTTCTTTAAAATGGGGTTTGGTAGCATTTATGACAGGTTTGGGTTTTATTGTAATTGAACTTTTACGTTTATTCGATAAAGACTGGATTGATGGCAGAGATGCAGTACTCCCAATAGGAATTTTGTTTGTTTTTGTTTCGTTGGGATTCCTGATTTATTTCTTCATTATGAACGGAAAGAAAGCGAATATGTAAGTGACTGTATTTTGTCATTTCGAAGGAAGTATAACTAAGAAATTTCTTGTATAAACAGATTTCTCACTTCGTTCGAGATGACATTTTTTTTATTGAAACCGATAATCATTGATTTGTTGAAATCCCCGAAGAAAATCTTCTGATTTCATTCTTTTTTTCCCGGCAATTTGTAAATCGGTTATTTCGAGCCACCCGTTTTTGCACGAAACTTTCAGATACGTTTTCCCGTTGGTTTGAATTGTTCCAGGGATTTCTTTATTTTTTTCTTCTGTTTTTTGTGCAAAAAATAGTTTGGCCGTAATTTCTTTCCCCGTGTTTTTATGTACCAGGTTAGACCATGCCGTGGGGTATGGCGACAATCCCCGGATTAGGTTTCTTATGGTTTCGGTATTCTGTGTCCAGTCAATCCGGCAATCGTCTTTAAATATTTTGGGTGCGTGTTTAATTGCTCCGCCCATTAATTCCGATTGGGGAATAGCATTAACATCTCCTCCTGCCAGTGCATCAACCGTTTTTGTCACCAGCTGAGCGCCGATTCCCATCAATTTGTCGTGAATATTACCGACTGTGTCGTTCTCGTCAATTTCAACCTCTTCTTTAAACAGGATTTTTCCTGTGTCAATCTGATGATCGAGCAGGAAAGTGGTTACGCCGGTTTTTGTTTCGCCGTTTATAACCGCCCAGTTTAACGGTGCTGCTCCACGGTATTGTGGTAATAGCGAGCCATGCAGATTAAATGTCCCAAGCGGAGGCATGTCCCAAACTACCGCGGGCAACATTCTGAAAGCCACTACAACCTGCAGATCTGCTTTTAAGCTTTTGAGTTCTTCCAAAAATATCGGATTTTTTAGTTTTTCCGGCTGCAAAACATTCAGTCCTTTTTCGACAGCATATTTTTTTACTGCCGATTCTGCTAAATTTTTCCCCCGTCCGGCAGGCTTGTCAGGTGCTGTTATTACACCCACAACATTATAGCCACTGTCAACAAGTTCATTTAAACTTGCCACTGCAAAATCGGGCGTTCCCATAAATACAATCCGAAGTTCTTTCCCTGTCATTAATCTATTTTTTTCTGAGGTTTGTATTTCCTTTTTGTGCTTTGGGCCAGTATGGGCAGTGTTTGCAGCCATTTGAACAGCAATAACCACGGTTGGTAAGATATTTCTCAGTCATTACACGGTATCCGTTTTCCATATAATAGTCTATTCCTTCTTTTAAACCGTCACTGAAGCCTTCTTCAAATAGATTGTCGAAATGACCCATGCTTAAAGTTTTCTCAAAATTAGATAAATTCAGGTATCTTTAATACCGATTAACTGATTATTCAGAAATTGAAGATAACTATTTAACACCGAATTGAATGGGAATTGAAAAAGATTACCTGATGCGGCAACTTCTGATGTTGTTCGATGTTATTCAGAAAATACTACGATACCGAAAAAAAGGTGAAAAAGAAAATGCAGAAGCAGAGATAAAGTATTTCTACGAATGTCTGAAAATTGAGAATGAAGTACAACTGCTTAGTATTGAGCAGTTTTTGGATTTCCTGGAAAATAATAAGAAATTAACCAACGAACATATTGAAATGGTAGCTTTTGTTTTAAAGGAACAGGGCGAACTGGCAGAAACAGAAGAAAAGAAAACAGAAATTTTTAGAAAAGCATATTTTTTGCTTGATAAAGTGGAACGGGAAAGCACTTCGTTTTCGATGGATAGGCAAATGAAACTGGCTGAACTGAGAGCCTGGTTAAACTGAACTTGTTTCCTCTTTTCTCGAAATAATATCAATTGCTACAATCATTGCTGTAAAACCCCAGAAAGGCACCGAAAGTTTATCGGTATCGAGGAAATTATTTAATAATCCATGAAAGTAATAGGTAATTAATCCTATTAATGCTGCTAAAATAATCGATTGTAATCGTCTATCTTTTAACCGGGTATAGGTTTTAATTGCGGTATAAACTACAGTTCCGATTATCAGTAAAAAAGTGAGCAACCCAAGTACACCCGATTCTGATAAAGGACCAAGATATTCGCTGTGGGCATTACCTCCATCTGCAGCATTGGTGCTGATTATTGTCCGGTCTTTGGTTAGCTGATAGGGGCCGTACTGAAACATGTATGTTCCCGGTCCATATCCAAAAACGGGCTTGTCGGCAAACATACGTAAGGCACAGCTCCAGCGGTTTATCCTTTCAAGGTTCGATGCATCGGTGGTAATATTCGACATGGATGAAATATGCGTCATCAGGTTGGCCGATGATTGTTCTGAATTTTGTTCAAGTTTCATTAAAATCTGCTTTTGGAAAGCAAAGAACAAAACCAAAACCGATATGAAAGTGATAAGTAGTGATTTAAACTTTATTTTCAGTTTTATTACACCCCAAACTCCTATGGCTACAATAAGACTTAACCAGGCTGCACGACTGTACGATAAAATAAAGCCCATGAATACAACTGCCAAAGCACCTAAAGAAAATAACTTTAATTTATTTGAATAAATCTTGCTAAATGAAAACATGGCAAGAAACGGAAGGTACAATGCCAGTGCTGCGCCATACGAAGTGTGGTCGTTATAGAATGGCGAAACCACAAAATGCGCAGCCCGCCTGTCCCACAAACCATATCCCAGGTGCCTGTATGCGGCATAAAAAATTACAACTATAAAGGGTAAAATATATAACCAAACATATTTTTCAATGTTATTACCTTCCGAAAAAAGTTTAGCAGTTAAGAAGTACAGCCCAGCTACAAACCAGACTCGTGACAGCAAAAATTTTGCTGAAACTACAGGCATGGTACTTGTTAAAATGGTTAAAAGAATCCAAAAGAGATTTAAATATATTGCAAGTGAAACCGGGTGTAAAAGGATCTTTCTATCAAAACTTCGATCGTGTAAAACCTTTAATACAAATACTATTAATAACCCAAACAGCAGTGGTTCTGTAGGTAAGTACATATCGAACGCAAAACCGGGTATTATTTCGTGCAGTGGGATTGAAAGAGGTGCAAAAAGAGCGATTAAATAAACTATTTTATCGAATGAATAGACAACAATAAGAAAAATTGCCAGAATTAGTGGCAAGACATTAACCAGCATCATATCTTTTTTTACCACAAACCATAAATTCAATACGATAAAACTTATGGAGATGATATAAAAAAGCGAAACTCTTATGTAGACATTGCGAATCACTATTCCTCTTTACGATAGTCGAGTACCAAAAATACCAGTAACGCCAGAAAAACTGCGGAGATAGTAGAAAAGGCTACTATTAACCAACGTACGGGGTACGATTTTTTATCAGCAGCATACGGAAATTCTACTACATGGCTATAGGTAATATCCTTTTCAAATTCCATTAAATGATATTCGTATAAGTTGGTTAAAGAATCTATTATACTATTGGTACGATTGAATTTATTTTCAATAATAACAGTTTCGGTTCCTTGTTCTGAAAGATTGTTATAAAGCTCCTGAATTTTTTTCGTATCAGATGACGAACCTCTACCGGTAGCCAGAGCATTCATATAACCCCGTGTAACTTCAGGTACCTGGTTCCCAAAACTGATAATTCCATATTCGCTTCTGATACTGTCCAGTTGTTTTTCTATTATTTCCAGTTCAGCAACTTTTTTATCAATCTGCCTATGGACTATTTCTACCATTTCCTTGTCTTTGGCTTTGTGCATATTTCTTACCTTTCGGTTATAGAAATAGATAATAGAATCGCACATATCGGATGCCCGCTGCGGATTGCGATCCAATACTTTTATCTCAACTGTTTCGAATTCTGTTTTACTTGCACTTACGTTTGTCCCGTATATATCGAGCATGTAGGTTAGGTATTGAGGATCTTCCTTGCTAATTTTATATACCTCATCCAGGTTAAAAGCATCGAACATTTTAAACTTAATGTCATTGGAATTGACAATCTCCAGCATCTGTTCTGTTTCCGATTCTTCACTTAAAACCCAAATATTGGTAGGGTAAATACGGGCAGTAGATTTAAATTTTGGCATAATAAATGCCGGACCTGAAAAAATCGCCGATAAGATTATGGCAATTATTCCGATAACTATGAAATGAAATTTACGGTTCCAGATAAGATTTAGAATTCTCTGATTGTCGAAAAAGTTGTTCATAAGACGTGGTTTCAATTCGATCGCATTATTTCAACGAATGCGAACTGTATTTATTATTTAAATTAATTGATTTTAAACACTTTATTCAGCAATAATCAGGAAATAATTCTTTTTGCCTTTTTGTGCTAAAATGTATTTATCATCAATGAGGTGACTGTTATCTATTATTAAATCCGGATTGGTTACTTTTTCTTTGTTGATACTCAGCCCGTTACCTTTTATTGTTCTTCGTAGTTCGCCTTTCGATGGGAAAACTTGTGTTTTTTCTGCCAGCATATCAATTACATTAACTCCAGCGTTTAAATCTGATTTGTCAATTATAAATTGAGGAACGCCTTCAAAAACCGCCAGGAAAGTACTTTCATTTAACTTTCTAAGTTGTTCAGCTGTTCCTTTTCCAAAAAGAATTTGCGAAGCTTCAACTGCCATCTCATACTCTTCTTTCGAGTGTGCCATAGTGGTAATTTCTTCTGCCAGTTTCTTTTGAAGCACTCGTGCATGAGGTGCAGTTTTATGCTCTTCAATTAACGATTCAATTTCGTCTTTTGGAAGGAATGTAAATACCTTTATATATTTTTCAGCATCTTCGTCAGAAGTGTTTAACCAGAACTGGTAGAACTGGTAAGGCGTGGTTCTTTCCGGGTCCAACCAAACATTTCCCTGTTCTGTTTTTCCGAATTTTCCGCCATCGGCTTTGGTAATCAACGGAATTGTCAATGCAAAGGCATCGCCACCCACTTTCCGGCGAATTAATTCAGTACCGGTTGTTATGTTTCCCCATTGGTCGGAGCCACCCATTTGCAGTTTGCAGTTCATGTTGTTGTACAACCACAAAAAGTCGTATCCCTGTACCAGTTGGTATGTAAACTCAGTAAACGACATGCCCGCTTTCGCTTCTGCACTCAGGCGTTTTTTTACCGAATCTTTTGCCATCATATAATTTACCGAAATGTGCTTACCAACGTCGCGAATGAATTCAAGAAAAGAGAATTCTTTCATCCAGTCGTAATTGTTAACCAATACGGCTGCATTTTCTTCACCCGAATCGAAATCAAGAAACTTTGAAAGCTGATTTTTTATGCCCTCGAGGTTTTTATTTAAACTTTGTTCGTTTAACAAATTACGTTCCTGCGATTTTCCCGATGGATCGCCAATCATACCGGTAGCGCCGCCAATCAAGGCAACAGGTTTATGCCCTGCCAGTTGAAATCTTTTTAATAACATAATCTGGGCAAAACTTCCAACATGAAGCGAATCGGAAGTCGGGTCGAAGCCGATATAAGCAGCGGTCATTTCCTTTTCAAGTTGTTCCTCAGTTCCCGGCATTATATCGTGTAGCATGCCTCTCCATTTCAGCTCTTCTACAAAGTTCATCAGAAATCGTAATTTTAAATTTGGCGCAAATATATAAAATGCTGGTTGTTATTTAGTTTCTTCTTATCTAAATTCATAAACAATAGCCGAAATTACCTTCCTGGTGTTGTGTATTAACCTGAGTTCGATGTAAAATTTTACGTCGAACTCAGGTTATTAATAATGTTTATTCCACTCATGATAAAATAATTGTAACAATTTAATACCTTTCGAAGTCTGATGGGGTAGACATGAATGATGCTGAACTGGTTAAACAGGTATTAAACGGAAATAACAATGCATTCAGGTTTTTGGTATCTAAATACCAGCGGCTCGTATTGCATATTGTCGGTAGAATTGTTCAGCAGCAGGATGAAGTGGAAGATATTTCGCAGGAAGTCTTTATTAAAGTTTTTAAGACTTTGAAAAAATTTAGGGGGGAATCGAAATTATCTACCTGGATGGCTAAAATTGCTTATAATACAGCAATTACACATATTAGGAAACAGAAAAACAAAGGAGAATTATCGTACAGTGAACAGCCTGGATTAATAGTGCAGGAGGTGGATACAGGGGCTAATCAGAATTTAATTGAAAAAGAAGAAGCAAAAAAATATCTTCTTAATTTGATCGAAAAATTACCTGTAAACTACCGGACTGTTTTAACATTATACCATTTGGATGAGTTTTCGTATAAGGAAATTGAAGAGATAACAGGAATGCCTGAAGGAACAGTAAAAAGCTACCTTAGCAGGGCCAGAAAGATTTTAAAAGACAAGATTGAAAGAGCTAATCGGTTGGAAAAAACAAATATTTTTGAAGAATATGCTTGACCATAAAAATATTTTTAATTCGGATAAATTGCTTGACGAGGTTTTAAAAACGGAGCCTGATTATTCTTTGCCCGGAAATTTTGCAGGAATGGTTGCTGACAAAGTTGGCCGCAGATTAGTATGGAATAATTATCTCAAAGAGTTTTTGATTTACCTGGCTGTAATTGCCGGTATTACCTTGGTTTCTGCCGGAATGGCACTGGTTTGGTACGATGCCGATTGGAAAAACTGGCTGGACTTTCTTGTCTCAAACACTGGTTTTGTAGCAGGAATAAATATTATTGTAGTATTTATTTTGTTTGCCGACAGGGTTCTTTTACGTTATTTCATGTATAAATCATCGCTGAAAAACGATGTCTAATTAACTTTCATTTTTTTTCTCAGATAAATAATCTGCCCAACCACCGGATTCTGTCCGGGCTTCATGCGGTTTCTTTTATAAAGTGGTTTAAGTTTAATCCCGTACATTTGCGAGATGTAATGCATCGATTCACCTACGCTGACTTTATGGGTAGGCTTGTTTTTTTTGGGTTTACTTTTTTTCGGCTGAATGTAAACAACTTCGTTTATAACCGGCCTGTACCCAGAACGCTGATCGTTAAATTTATATAACTCCCAGTCGTTTAATCCAAGTTCCTGGGCAAGTATTTCGTACGTATCGCCTTCCCTTGTAACCACCGACTTAACACCATTAAATTTTATCACCTTGTGCGAATTGTAAGGATTTATCGTGAGTGAATTTGATACACCCGTATTACCAATTTTTTTCTGTTCGAAAAGTGCCAGCTCCTCGTAGCTGATTTTGTTATCGAGCCGGTAAAGTTTATTCTCTTCAATAATTTTAATAAGCCGATTATGGTAATCGCGAGCAGTGGCATAACCTGCTTTTTTTAAACCGATGGCCCAACCTTTGTAATCGGTAGTCTCCAGTTGAAAAAGCGATAAGTAACGCTGATTATCCATCAGAAAGTCGGTGTGGTCTCTGTACGAATCTTCTACAGTTTTATATTTTCTGAAACATTCATTTTTATGGTCATCGTCGTAATAAACTTTTTTCCCTTTCCAGCCCTTTTTGCATTTTATTCCAAAATGGTTATGCGACTTTTTCGACAATTCACTGTTGCCGTTGCCCGACTCGAGGCACCCCTGTGCCATTGTAATACTTGCAGGAATTCCGCTTCGGTTCATCTCTTCAATTGCCAGCAGTTGCCAGCGGCTGATATATTCCTGTCGGGTTATTTGTGAAAAAATGGTTACCGATTGAAAAAGAATCAGCACGAATAATACGAAATGTCTAATCATAATCAATTTAATGTTGTGTTCAAAAATATATTGTTTGTAAATTAAAGCGCTTTGTAAATCATGTTATTTATAAACAAATAAACGTGAGTAAATCAGGATTATTTGATTTTTCGTGAATAGAAAAATAATTTCCAACAAAATCGTACATTTATGAATTAAATTGTTTGCCATGCGGATAAAAGAATTAAAAATACTGGTACATGAGTTTGATGCAGTGGTAGAACTGCCTGAAAACGACCAGCAATTATTACTTGCAGCACGTGAAGCCTGCAATTCTGCTTATGCCCCTTACTCAAAATTTCAGGTTGGAGCAGCTGTAGAACTCGAAAATGGAGTAATAGTTAAAGGTAACAACCAGGAAAATGCCGATTTTACCGATGGGTTGTGTGCCGAACGCGTGGCATTGTTTTTTGCCCATGCTACTTATCCTGACGTACCTGTCAAATCAATTGCCATTAGTGCGAGAAATGTACAGGGATTATTGGAGGAACCTGCACAACCATGCGGATCATGCCGACAGGTATTTGTGGAAACCGAATCGCGTTATAAAAAACCGATGCGAATAATTTTAGACGGCAGAAAACACATTCAGGTTCTGGAAGGTGCTGATAACTTGCTTCCATTAGCTTTTAAACCGGGTGCCCTTGATACTTGATCCCGGATTCTGAAAATTTGATACTGGATCCTGGTTCATAGTCTTCTAACTTATCTCAATCTCTAAGCTTTTGCCGAAGGCATTCCTTCGGAAGAACCCTGAACTCTACACTCTATACCGGACACACTGGACTAAACCTGTTTCCTTTAAACATTTTCAAAAATTCGTTCCAGACCACATCATCAGGAGGATTGGCCACAATGGTGACTGGTTCCTTTTTTACCGGGTGAATAAATTCGATTTTTCTGGCATGCAGATGAATGCCCTTATCTTTGTTCGAGCGTGGAAAACCATATTTTAAATCGCCTTTTATGTGTAGTTGCAATTGCTGCAACTGAATCCTGATTTGATGGTGCCGGCCTGTATGTAGTTCAATTTCAAGTAAATGATAATTGTCTATGCTGGCAACATGCCGGTATGTCAAACTGGCAAATTTGGTTCCTTCCTTTCGTTCTGTGTAAGCATAGCTTTTGTTTCTTTCCTCGTTTTTTATTAAGTAATGTTCC
This sequence comes from Bacteroidota bacterium, assembly GCA_039714235.1. Classification (GTDB taxonomy): domain Bacteria; phylum Bacteroidota; class Bacteroidia; order Bacteroidales; family Prolixibacteraceae; genus Draconibacterium. Next base: position 20,643 of record JBDLJS010000064.1, read on the forward strand.
AGTGTGTCGGTATATTTAGGAGGACGTTTGTCAACCACTGCCCAATAGGTTTTTTTTACGCTTCCTTTGGTTTGAAAAAGCTTGTTTAAGCGGGGCAGGACTTTACTTGTTTTTGCCAGAATTAAAATTCCGCTGGTCGGCCTGTCCAGTCTGTGAGGAAGTCCGATGTATACATTTCCCGGCTTGTTGTACTTTTTTTTCAGGAACAGTTTTACTTTGTCCATTACCGTTTCGTCGCCGGTTTTGTCGCTCTGTACCACTTCTCCACAGGCTTTATTAATCGCGACTATATGATTGTCTTCGTAAATTACTTTCACAATTTATTAAACTATTTTAGACTTTGAACTTTCAACTAATACTGCTCTTTTTCATTAGGAAAATCCACCGATTTTACATCGATAATGTAGTTCCCGACTGCTCCTTTAATTTCAGCTGCCAGGTTATGATACCTGCGTAAAAAACGCGGCGAAAATTGTTGAGTTATTCCCAGCATATCGTGTATTACCAATACCTGCCCGTCTACGCCGGAGCCTGCACCAATTCCAATTACAGGAATTTTTAACGATTCTGCAACTTTTACCCCAAGCTTTGCAGGTATTTTTTCCAAAACAATAGCAAAGCAACCTGCTTCTTCCAAAAGCTTGGCATCGTTAATCAGTTTTTCGGCTTCGGCTTCCTCTTTGGCCCTAACTGTGTAAGTTCCAAACTTATGAATTGATTGAGGCATTAATCCCAGGTGTCCCATTACCGGAATGCCTGCTGAAAGAATACGTTTTACCGATTCTATTACCTCCTCGCCACCTTCCAGTTTTACAGAGTCGGCGGCAGTTTCTTTCATAATTCTGATGGCAGAGCTTAATGCCTCGCGCGAATTCCCCTGGTATGTCCCGAAAGGAAGGTCAACAACGACCAGAGCACGATTTACAGCCCTCACCACCGAGGCTCCGTGGTAAATCATTTCGTTTAATGTAATGGGTAGGGTAGTTTCGTTTCCAGCCATTACATTCGATGCCGAATCGCCAACCAGGATTATGTCAATCCCGGCCTCGTCAACTAACTGGGCCATGCTATAATCATAAGCCGTCAGCATCGCAATTTTCTCTCCCCGTAACTTCATTTCCGACAAACGATGGGTGGTAACTTTCCTTACTTCTTTATTTACTGACATTACAATTTCTTTTAAATTCAGGGGGCAAAATTAACCAATCGTTTTATTCTGCCCAAAACAAGTGGCAGGTAACCGCAAGAAAATAGCGATATTAACGTTATTTAACCGCAGGATAGTTATTGTTTGCATCAGGTTTATTTTCTTTGCCCTGAAGTTGATTAAAGTAAAAAAGGAATTTCGAGAGTGATATATTGGTTTTAGTGGCGAAGCTCCATTTTTCTTGCATAACCATAGCTAAGGAAGAAAAATTAGCTAAAGTCCAATGAAGCCAAGATGTTACTCGTAGTTTTTCAATTTTGCTTTGAACAACTTCGCTTAATAACGATTATCAGAAAATGAGAAAATCACGATACATTATAAAAATATTTTTCTCCGGACTTATTATTGCATTAGCTTTTGTTGTTCATGCGCAGGAAAATGGCATTAACAATCAGGTTGTTTCGTTTAAAAAGCAGGAGTTAAATTCTGGTTTGGTATTCGATTTAAACAGCGAAAGGGAAGAATTACGCACCGACGAGTCGAGGTATTTCGAAGAATTAACCCTGATGAATGCAAAATTCAGGTTCGAAAACCGTTTCTGGAATTTACTCGATTTTAAACAGGAACAATTGGATGCGGTATTTGAAATCGGGCCTTTCGGAGGTTACGGAAACTGGGTTGACAGTTCTTTTATCCAAAATACAGAAGCCGATCATAATCTTTTTGGAATTAGAACATCGGCAAGAATTGCTTACTTAAATCGTTTTTACTACGATCCAAAAAATTATACTTTAATCGATATCAGTGGCTGGGGAAGATACGATTTGTATAAGCAGAAATCAGAAGGGACAACGATCGATTCATTGGGTGTTTCAAGCATATTCGATGAGGAAGACAATAAAGACAGGCTCCGGTTTGGTTTTCAGGCAAAAGCCGGTTGGGGATTTGGGCGGCTTAGCCCCATGAACCATTTAATGGCAGCTCATTATTTGTTAAAAAAGTATTATCCGCGTCGTGTTTTTTCCGATTATGAGATTGCTCAATTTGCCCAGGTAATAGCAAATATTAAACATGGCAGGAATATTAAAACCGGTTACAACACCAAACAAGAGTTGGAACTGCTTGAAGACTTTTTAAATAACAAGATGTTGCTGGAATTGCCTGATGATTTGGAAACAGAGTGGCAGTTTGGTGAGTTTAATCCTAGATACGAAGGCCGGCGGTTAGAAATTGGGCCGTTTTTTAAATATTACAACCGCGAGCCCGACTTTGTGTACGGTGCGTATTTTCAATACGAAAATTCAAAATACCAAAATGTAAACTGGAACCGCAATTTTAGCGCTAATCTGAACTACAATCGTTATAAAAAGCAGGATTGGATGCTGGCAGAAATCGCTTTGGGATGGGGTTATTATTCCAAACTAAAAAGTCAGTTCGATTTTGGTGTTCGTTATGTTCCCGGAATTGAGATTAATGGTTTCGAAGATGTTGGCCCGTTAAGTCACAATCTGGTTCCGTATTTTGGTTATTTCACACAGTTGACTTCCAAAGCAAGGGTAAATTTGGAATTTGCATGGCGCATTGCCGACGGCGAACAATTTATGCTGCCCGGGCCGGAGTTTTCGTTGGCTATTTACCGAAGCAGGTATTAAACCCGCAGGAATATTTTTTTCTTGTACATATAGTAAAGCAGCAACCAGATTAGAGCCAGCCCACAAATCAGAATAATAAGTCCACCAACTTCTCCCAGCGGTTTGGTCAGCCACCCGAAGAAGAACTCAGTAACATGGCGCACGTCTATTATCCTTACAAACAGGTAAATAAAAATGGAGTTCATCCCGATAATGCGAAAATAGAATGCCCAGCCACGGAATTTCCAGTGGTCGATTATCAGGTAGAAAAAAGCCAACAAAAGGAAACTGATACCGCCGGTAAGCATGTTAAAAGTCGATGTCCATGCCTTTTTAATAATGGGGTAAAAGGTTGAAAATACAAGGGCCAGAATAATCAGCCCAACACCGGTAGCCGCTAAGTAGCCTATTTTTTGCCAGTCGGTTGTTTTTCTTTTTCGCAGAATATTTCCTGCAATGGTTCCCATCAACGTAATTCCTGTCGCAGAAAGGCTGCATAAAATTCCCTCCGGATCGTGTGTGCCGTAAATTAACTTACCCGGTAGAAAAAGCTGGTCGATGTAACTGTTTATCGATCCTTCGGGTGTTAATAACCCTGCACCGAAGCCCGGAACGGGAATCAGTAACTGGATGATGCCAAAACCAGTAAGAATGCTTACAAGCCAGATTATCCGGCTTTTGAACGACTTAAAATAAATAACAATTAGTGCTGCAAAAAAGTAACCTATCCCGATTTGTCCCAGAACGCTGGCAATTCTTCCGTCTACAAATCCTCTTTGAAATGTGCCGTTGTACAAAATTCCGAGAATGATAAGAATAACCATTCTTTTAAATACCTTCCAAAACAACCTTTTTTTTGGTACGTTCTGTTCCAGTTTTGATTTTACCGAGAAAGGGATAGCCAC
>JBDLJS010000065.1:0-24283 GCA_039714235.1 Bacteroidota bacterium
TTTCATGGTGATGAATGTATCTTGAATAAAAATGTATTGGGGCAAAATATGCTGTGCTTAAAAGAATTGCGTTTTTAACCATGTTTAATCTCTAAAAAATGTGCTGCCATCATCGTCATGTGCATCCAGTTCAATTCCTTCCGGATTGGTCACAGTATCGGTTTCCTTGTGTTCCATATCATGCAACTCTTTTAGCTCTTTATTGAATTTTATCAGATGTTTATATTCCCTTTTTAATTTCCATAATCTGGGATAAAAATAAAAGGCAGCAATTAAATAGCCTGCTATCAGGCAACTGAGCAATACAATAACTAACGGGGCATCTTCAATCTTCCAGAAAAAAAGATTAATGGTAATTTCCATAGAGTTTTGCAGGGTGAAAATTACCAGTAACAATCCAAGTATTAATATGATGACGACAACGACCTGCATTACAAATTTTTTTGTAAAAATAAGAAAAGGATAACAGTAATCTGCTATCCTTTAAACAAATACTTTATCTGTAGATTGTTGACTCCCAGAATTTAATAAAAACTTTGTGTGTTGTCTTCCGACTTCCGACTTCTCCCTACTTTACACTGCTAAACATTCTTTTAACCCTGATATTCGACGGGAAGTTTTTGTCTTTATCAAGCGATAACCAGATAAATTTGGCTTTACCAACTATATGGTCCTCAGGTACAAAACCCCAGTAACGCGAGTCGGCTGAGTTATGCCGGTTGTCGCCCATCATCCAGTAATAATCCATTTTAAAGGTGTAGCTGGTGGCTGCTTCGCCGTTAATTTTAATTACATCACCGTTTACTTCCAGTTCGTTATTCTCGTAAATGTCAATTACTCGTTTGTAAAGCGGAAGATTATCGATGGTGAGATTAACCGTTGCACCTTTGGACGGAATTGTTAACGGGCCAAAATTATCTACATTCCATGCGTAATTTTTACTTCCCGGGAAAATGCCGGCGTCTCTTCTTCCTGGCTCTTCCAGCGTTTTTTCTACCGAAGTTACATTGGCAAAATTTTCCAGTTTTTTAGCGTTGGCTTCGGTAAGCGGGAAAAGATATTGCTCGCTCGAAAATACATTTCTATCGGCTTCGGCAATGTGTAATTTTTCAAGTGCTTTGGGATTTATTGCGGTACCGTTAGTTTTAACCACGTAATCGTACTGCATTCCATCAAATTTTTCCTGTTCTTCGCTATTTACAAAAAGCTGGCCTTTTACAATCTTAATCTCATCGCCGGGGATAGCCACACAACGTTTAATGTAGTTTTCGCGTTTGTCAACCGGGTGTGCTATAATTTCACCAAAGTTTCGTTTATCAGACCATACACGGGTGCTGCCATACGATCTGACAAGCTGATAATAGCTCTGGTTAGGTATTCGCGAGGCAACCGTATCGCCTTCTGGAAAGTGGAAAACCACAACGTCGTTATTCTTGATTTTTCCAAATCCTTTCAGTCTTTTATAAGGTTGTTTTACCCATTCAACATACGATTTGCCTTTTACAATTGGCATTGTGTTGTGCACAAAAGGAAACGAAATTGGCGTATTTGGCGTTTTAGGCCCGTAGGCTGTTTTACTCACAAACAGGTAATCGCCCACCAACATCGATTTTTCCATCGACGAGGTTGGAATGGTATATGCCTCGATAAAAAACATTCGGATAAATGATGCCGCGATAACGGCAAAAATTATGGCATCTACCCATTCAACCACTTTTGTTTGTTTACCGTTGGGCGGGTTTTTCTTTTTCCAGAATGCCCAGTGTACTTTTTCTGTAATATAAATATCGAAAATTACAGCAAGGCCAAGAAACCATAAATAGCTTCCCAGCCAGATTACCCACAGACTGTAGAGTAAACCTACAGTAATAAATTTAAACCATTTATTTGTCAGAATTGAACGTATCATTTAATATCAGTTTATATTTTTAATAAGTCTTTCATTGTTAAAATGCCTTTGTTTTTGAGGCAATATTCGGCGGCCAGCACAGAACCCAAAGCAAATCCTTCGCGGCTTTTTGCATTGTGTGTTATTTCAATAAAATCGACATCTGATTTGTATTTTATTGAATGAATCCCGGGGACCTTACCCACACGTTCCGATTTTATATTCATTTCATCTTCCATGGGTTGCTTGTCATTTACCCAACTGCTTTTATTCGGAAGCTCTTTCAGGATATCTTCTGCAAGGCTGATTGCCGTTCCGCTTGGTGAATCCAGCTTTTGGGTATGATGAACTTCGGTCATCTCCACATCATACTCACTACGCGGTGCCATCAGTTCTGCCAGTTTTCTGTTCAGTTCGAAAAAAAGGTTAACGCCAACCGAAAAGTTGCTACCATAGAAAAATGTACCATCAGTTTCAGCACATTTTGCATAAATTTCCTCTTTTTTATCAAGCCAGCCCGTTGTTCCGCTAACCACCGGTATCCCGGCATCAAAACAGGTATGGTAATTTTTTACGGCCGATCTGGGGATAGTAAATTCAATGGCAACATCGCATTCCCTGAGGTTCTCAACCGTCAGGTCTTCCTGGTTGTTTAAATCTATTATTAATCCGATTTTATGGCCACGCGAAATTGCAATCTTCTCAATTTCCTTTCCCATTTTTCCGTAACCAATTAAAGCTATTTGCATATCTTCTTTTAAAATAAGCCACAAAGATAAAATATTACTCAAATCTAACCAGCGGTAGTTAAAACTTATAATTAATTCGATAAACAGGCATTGCAACTGGATAAACAAGATTGTTTTAAATTTTAATACAGGTTTGTTGTCGTACGCCGGAATTTATCTAATTTTATCAGCCCGATGAGTAAATTAAAACAAATAAAACTTGTGGCAACAGATTTAGATGGTACATTTTTAAGAAACGACCGTACCATTAGCCCCAGAAACATGGAGGCATTACACCGGTTAGGCGAAAAGAATATTACCCGGGTTGCAGCTACAGGCCGTAATTTAAAAAAGGTAAAAGAGGTTTTAAACGAACATGTTCCTTTCGATTTTATTGTTTTTTCATCGGGTGCTGGTGTTTACAACTGGAATGAACAGAAACATATTTTTAGCCAAAATATTAAACAGGAATCGGTAGAAAAACTGCTTAAACATTTTATACAAAGAGGATTGAATTTTCATGCCTTTTATCCAGTACCTGAGAACCATAAGCATTATTATTTTAGGGGTGATGAAAAGTGTGAAGAGTTTGAGCGATATTTTGATTTTAATAAAGCGCATGCAGAAGAGTTAGAGGTAGATACTTTACACAAAGGAGAGTTGTGTCAGTTTCTGGTGATTATTAAAGAAAATGAAAGCCGTTATACTCAATTAAAAACAGAGATTGAAGCTTTGTGTCCTGAAATAAGGGTAATCAGAGCTTCATCACCAATTACCAAAGGATATATCTGGATAGAGGTATTTCATCATTCTGTTTCGAAGGGAAATGGTGTAAATGAAATTTGTAAGCTATTGACAATAGAAAGAGACCAAACAATGGGAATTGGAAACGATTACAACGATTTTGATTTGTTAAATTTTACAGCCCTCTCGTTCCTGACAGAAAATGCACCTGCCGAACTTAAAAACAAATTTCCGATGGTGCCTGCTAACGAAGATGATGCATTTGCCCATTCGGTTGAACCATTAATCAAATAAAAAGTTGTAATGTTAATTAACAAACGAATACAAATTCACAAATAATAAAATAAAACAGATGAAGTTATTACTAAGCACTATTTTGCTGATAAGCTCCATATTGCTTTCAGCCCAGACAGAGTTGGATTTAAACAGTTTATTGCCCGAAGACCCGAAAGTCAGCAAAGGGGTTTTGGATAACGGAATGACCTATTATGTCCGTTCTAACGAAAACCCGAAAAACCGGGCAGAATTGTTTTTGGTTGTTAAGGCCGGTTCGATTGATGAAGACGATGACCAGCAGGGACTGGCACACTTTGCTGAACACATGGCTTTTAACGGCACAAAAAATTTTCCGAAGCACGAGCTAATTAATTATTTCGAATCCATTGGAATGGAGTTCGGACCGGAAATTAATGCCTATACCAGTTTTGATGAAACAGTTTATATGTTAAAAGTTCCGTTGGATAGCTCCGAATATTTGGAAAAGGGTTTGCAGGTTTTGTATGATTGGGCAAGCCAGACAACTGATTCGGATGAGGAGATTAACAATGAACGTGGAATTATTCATGAAGAGTGGCGAGGCGGCAGAAATGCCAATTACCGTATGCAACAAAAATGGCTGCCGGTTTTTTTGCACGAATCGAAATACGCAGATAGGCTTCCAATCGGAAAAATGGAGATTGTAGATAATTGTCCTCCTGAAGCTTTGCGTCGGTACAGAGCAGATTGGTACCGCCCCGATTTGCAGGCAATTATTGTTGTAGGAGATTTCGACCAGGAAGAAATGGTTAAAACAGTAAAAGAAAAATTCTCAGCAATTCCCGCAAGTGATAGTCCGCGTGAGAAAAAATATTTCGATATACCCGATCATAAAGAAACTCTGGTAAGTATCGTAACCGATAAAGAAGCGCAGTACCCAATCGCTTTTACTTTCTATAAACATTCGTTAGATAAATCGAAAATTTTGAGTGATTATCGTAAGATGATTAAAGAAATGTTATATAACGGGATGATTAATAACCGGTTAATGGAAAAAACACAGGAGGCAAATCCTCCATTCCTTATGGCACAATCGGCTTATTCAGAGTTGTTTGGTCCTAAAAGTGTATACCAGTCACTGGCCGTTGCGCATAACGGACGGATAGACGAAGGATTAAATGCAGTTTTAATTGAAAACGAACGGGTTAGAAAATTTGGTTTTACAGAAACTGAACTGGAACGTCAGAAAATAACTGTTTTAAATTCAATAGAGAAATCATATAATGAACGTGAAAATCAAAAGTCGATTTCGTATGCCAATGAGTACAAACGTAATTTTCTTTTAACCAAAGAACCATTCCCGGGAATAGAAAATGAGTTTAAATATTTTAAAACTTTCTTGCCCGGAATTTCTGTCGATGAAATTAATAAACTGGCCGAAGAATGGGTGACAGATGAAAACCGGGTTGTTGTAATCGCAGCACCAGAGATTGAAGGGATGAAAGTTCCTACAGAAGAAGAAGTATTGGCTCTTCTGGATGAGGTAAAAAATACTGAAATTGAACCTTATGTCGATGCCGTTGCCAATGTACCTTTAATTTCTGATGAACCGTACGGAAGCAAGGTGGTTGCTGAAAAACCGATTGAAAAAGTAGATGCGGTTGAATGGAAGCTGGAAAATGGTGCCACAGTGGTTTATAAAACCACCGATTTTAAAGACGATGAAATTCTTTTAAGCGCCTGGAGCCTGGGTGGTAATTCGCTATATACACTGGAAGACGATGTTTCTGCCGATTTTGCAACCGATGTTATGACCATGAGCGGAATTGCCGGTTTTGATAACATTACACTCGATAAAATGCTTTCGGATAAAGTTTACCGGTTGTCGCCGTACATAAGCCGGTTACGAGAAGGATTTAGCGGAAGTTCATCGGTAAAAGATGCGGAAACGCTGCTGCAAATGGTTTACCTCTATTTTACCGAGCCACGATTTGACGAAACCAGCTTTCAATCGTTAATGACAAGGTATGCAGGTATGCTTGAGAATAAGGCAGTATCACCCGAAGCAAATTTTAGCGATACCTTAAATGTTACCCTTGCCAATTATCACGAACGTGCACGGCCTTTATCCACTGAGTTGCTAAAAGAGGTTGATTTAAAACGAATTAAAGCAATTAGTAAAGAACGCTTTAAAAATGCTTCCGACTTTAAATTTTTCTTTGTCGGTAATATAAATCCCGATGAATTTAAACCGTTGGTTGAAAAATACATTGGAGGTATTCCAACATTAGAAGGACAGGAAAAATGGATTGACCTGGGAATTGACAAACCGGAAGGTGTGGTTGAAAAAGTGGTGAAGAAAGGCCAGGAAGAAAAGAGTATTCAGTACATAGTATTTCATGGCGACTTCGATTATAACGGGCAAAATAAGGTGCAGCTCGATGCTGTTGGCAAAATATTATCAACAAGACTTCTTGAGGTTATTCGTGAAGATAAAAGCAGTGTTTACTCAATCGGAGCACGACCTTCGTCTTCAAAATTTCCGGATGAAAAATATTCGGTAACAATATCATACGGCACTTCACCCGATAAACTGGATGAGCTGAAAAAGGCTGTATTTGAAATTATTGAAGGATACGCCACAAACGGGCCAACGGAAGAAGAAATTAAAAAAGCACAGGAAAAAATGATGCGCGAACGTGAAGTCGCTTTGCGTGAAAATGGTTTCTGGCTAAGTATTATAAGCAATACCTATTACATTAAAGATGGCGATTTTTCAGAATTCGGAACATACGAAGAGCTGGTTAAAAACCTTTCAGTAAAATCAACACAGGAAGCATTTACAGACCTGTTCGATTTCGAAAATTACATCAGCGTGGCATTAGCGCCAGCTGAATAATGAAGTAATACAATAAAAGTCAGGCCGGAGTTTATTTAAGCTTCGGCTTTTCTTTTGCAGTAAAAGTTTTAATTTCGCCTTTATTACTGATAAGATGTTTCGAAAATGGTTTGTCTTCGGACTTCCGGCTTCGGACTTCCAGTTATTTTTGTACTTATGAAACTATACTCACCGCTGTTTATTGTTATCCGGATAATTATTTATGCGTTTATAATGTTTGGTATTGCCGAAGCATTGTTTTACGATGCCGGTCATCCGCATGGCGAAAGCTATTTTGGCGAAATAACATTAACAGAAATAGGGCAGGAGATAATATTCTTTGTTCTGTTTATAATTTACCTGTGTCTGGGTTTTAAATGGAAGGAGATACAACCTGTTTCAAACTTGGTTTCGTTATTTTTTTTAATGTCGTTTATCCGCGAATTCAATTTTTTGGTAGAGAACTGGTTTTACCCGGTTTTGGTGGTACTTGGTATTATGCTTTGGCTAATTATACGTGATTGGAGAAAAATAAAAGGCGCTGCTGTTGAGTTCTTTAGCAAGCCTGCATCATCGTGGTTAATGGCCGGTTTTTTGGTCACCTTTATTTTTAGCAGGTTATTCGGGCGTTCTAAATTCTGGAGGTTACTCTATTCAGAGGAAAACTACCGGCTGGCAAAAGCAGCTACCGAAGAAGGCATAGAACTGATGGGAGATACGCTGATGTTAATTGCTGCAATAGAATTTACCCTTTATTATTATCTTGAAATAAGGCGTAAAAAATAAATCCAACATCCAGTTGGAGCGCAGCGGAAATCTTGACTTTACTTCGGGGCATCTAAATATTTATCTCATCCACCTCCAGTTAATCCCATACCCAATAATAAAAACAGTGGTGAAAATTGCATTTGTAGTTGAAAGTGCATTCCAGTTAATCCAGATTGCAGGCAGGAAAAGAATAATTAACTGAGAAAAAAAGTAAAGAAAAAAACCGTCGCGGTGGCGCTTCCACATGCGAATTGCACCGGTTAAAGAAATGGCAAACAACGTCATCAGGACGGTAAAATAGAGTGGCGAAATGTCTTCAGTAGTGTGCCACGATGAATATTTGATAATCAGTTCTGAAGTTTTCTGAAAAAAAATTGAAGCAAGAAAATATCCGAAAAAGGCCACTGTACTCCCAAAGAATGTAAGGATGCAAAGCGCACTTAACAGGGGAGGGCGTTGGTTGGAACTGTTTTTCATTTATAATCTATTTTTCGATGGCACAGCTTTCAAAAACGATTTGATTTTCTTAATGGTTTGTTTTATTAAGTATATTTCAAAGTTGCAATCAATCTCCATAAATTACAACTTATCACATTTTTTCTTTTTCTTCTCCTTTACCTTTGTTTTTGCCTCATTCTTATTCACCACCCACTGTTGTTTTAATTGTTCAAAAATAATCGCTTTTTCTGCACTTTGTCAACAATTGGCTCTGTTAAAATATATTACCTTTGAACTTTCAAATTTTAAGAATCGATTGAAATGGAAAGAGACACTTTGGTTTTTGATATTATTAAGAAAGAACGCGAGCGCCAACTTGGCGGAATAGAGTTAATAGCTTCGGAAAATTTTGTTAGCGAGCAGGTTTTGGAAGCTATGGGTTCGGTTATGACCAACAAATACGCTGAAGGCTATCCTGGAAAAAGGTATTACGGAGGCTGCCAGTTTGTAGACCAGACCGAGCAACTTGCTATCGACCGTATTAATGAGCTGTTTAATGCCGAGTGGGCAAATGTTCAGCCTCACTCGGGAGCACAGGCCAATGCAGCTGTGTTAAGTGTAATTCTAAAACCTGGTGATACTTTCCTTGGCCTCGATCTCTCGCATGGCGGGCACCTTTCGCACGGTTCGCATGTAAACTCATCAGGAATTTTATATAATCCGGTGGCATACCGGGTAAAAGAAGAAACAGGCACGGTCGATTACGACGAAATGGAGGCACTGGCAATTGAGCATAAGCCAAAGCTGATAATTGGTGGTGCTTCGGCATACAGCCGCGAGTGGGATTACAAACGAATGCGCGAGATTGCCGATAAAGTTGGAGCTTTGCTGATGATTGACATGGCTCATCCGGCCGGTTTAATTGCTGCCGGTTTATTAGATAATCCTGTTGAATATGCACATGTTATTACTTCAACTACACATAAAACATTACGCGGTCCGCGTGGAGGGATAATTATTATTGGTAAAGATTTTGAAAATCCCTGGGGAATTACGACCAAAAAAGGTGTGGTCAGGAAGATGTCTTCATTACTGGACTCATCTGTATTCCCGGGACACCAGGGAGGTCCGCTTGAGCATGTAATCGCTGCTAAAGCAGTATCGTTTGGCGAAGCACTTACTCCTTCGTTTAAAGAGTACCAGCTACAGGTGAAAAAGAATGCGCAGGTAATGGCACAGGCTTTTGTCGACCTGGGTTACAAAGTTATTTCCGGCGGAACAGATAACCACTCCATGTTAATCGACCTTCGCACCAAATATCCTGAGATAACTGGTAAGCTGGTTGAAAATACACTGGTTAATGCCGAAATTACCGTGAATAAAAATATGGTTCCGTTCGACAGCCGTTCACCATTCCAGACCTCTGGTTTGAGAGTTGGTACACCTGCAATAACAACCCGGGGCGTAAAAGAAGATTTAATGCCGGTAATTGTTCAGTTAATCGACGACGTGATTTCTGATATTGAAAATGAAAGTAAATTAAAGGCAGTGGGCGAAAAAGTTTATCAGCTGATGAAGGACTATCCGTTGTTTGCTTATTAGTTTAAAGTTCAGAGTTCAAAGTATATAAACCCTAAGGGTTAAGAAGTTCCCTTAGGTTTTTTTATGCCCGGTTTGTAAAATCTACAGTTTTTTCTCTTACTTTAAACTTTAAACGTATACTCGAAACTTGCTTATGGAATGGTACATGATTTTGGCACTTGTGGGAACCGGTCTTGCTGCCGGTTTTATTAATACCACTGCCGGTGGCGGCTCAATGCTGACCATCCCGTTGCTAATGTTTATCGGATTACCTGCAAATGTGGCCAACGGAACCAACCGCATAGCTATTCTTCTGCAAAATGTAATTGCTGTAAAAACATTCCGAAGTAAGAATGTACTCGATTTATCAACCGATTACCGGTTGGCAGTTCCGGCAATTATTGGAGCAATTATCGGAACTTCTTTTGCCGTTGAAATAGATGTTGAACTGCTGAAAAAGATCATTGCCGGATTGATGGTGTTATTACTTGTTATTGTAATAGTAAAACCAGATGTGTGGGTGAAAGAACGGGCCGGACAAACCGGGGCTAAACCTACAATTCTACAATACATTATTTTCTTTTTTATCGGTTTGTACGGTGGCTTTATTCAAATGGGAGTTGGTTTTTTTGTAATAGCAGGTCTGGTTTTGGGTTGTGGGCACAACCTGGTTCGTGCCAATGCCATAAAAGTTTTTATAATACTTATTTATACTGTTTTTTCACTTGGCATTTTTATATATCACAAACAGGTTGATGTTGTCGCAGGTTTAATTCTTGCTTCAGGAAATATGGCAGGAGCCTGGCTGGGAGCACATTTTACAGTTAAAGGTGGAGCAAAATACGTACGGTATGTTTTAATCCTGGCCATGTTAATTGTAATCCTCAATTTGTTTGGGGTGTTTAACTAAATCATTTGATATGAAACCTGATCTTACCCCAAAAATACCAACCAAACCGGAATGATAAAAACGGAAAGTAAAGTGCCCAAAACCACTATTCTTGCCACCATTGTAGTTTCCAGTTTGTACTGAACCGAAAGCGCGTAAGGCGTTAATCCCAGTGGCATGGCCGAATCGATTACGGAAGCTTTCATTAATTGAGTATCGAACTTCATAAGAATAAGGAACTCATAAAAAGCGAACGGTAACAATAAACTGGTAACACCTACCAGAGCAATAACCCTGTACCACTCATTTATTTTGCCAATTTTTTGCATCCCAAGAAAAATACCCAGGGAAAAAAGAACAATGGCTGTTACCGAGTCGGCAAAAAGATGAATGGTTTTTTCGGCCACTACAGGTACTTTAAATTTTAATAATACGATTGCTAATCCAATAAATACAGAGAGTAGTAATGGATTTTGTACCAGGCTTAAAATAAGTTTCTGAGGCTGCATTTTTTGTTCTCCGGTAATTTCTACCAAAAGAATTCCCAGTGTTAGCATCCAGAAAACATAAGTAGCGGCAATTATTGCTGCGACTGGGAGTATTTGTTCCCCCAATGAATTTTGTAAAACCGGAATACCCAGGTAAGCAATGTTCGGGAAAGGCAAAACCATAAATAAAGTCCGCCTTAGTTTGTTCGAAAGCTTTAAAATTCTTGCAATAGGGAAGGCCAGTAACATTGAGAAAATTATAATAGCCGAGTTGTAAAGAATAAGCTCAGTGTACGATTGTTCCCCAATTTCGAGGCTCATTAACGAAGCAACTACCAGGGCAGGAAATCCAATATTTAGTGCATATTTATTAAGGGTTTCAATCCAGCTCTCTGCATTTATTTTTGTACGCGAGAACAGAGTACCTGTAAAAATTACTAGGAACAGAGGTAAAACTGTTTTTATGGCAATCAGGAAAGTATCCATTCACCGTAGTTTATATAATCACGAACATCAGTAACAAACATACTGGCTTTATTGGCAGCAGCTATTCCCAGGTCGCCGTCTTCAAAAACGTGGCAATACCGAGGTTCTACTCCCAACAACCGGGCACATTCCAGAAACGTTTCCGGTTCGGGTTTATGCCGGATTACATCGTCGGCCGAAACAATTGCATCGAAATATCCGGTTAATCCAAGGGCGTTTAACTGAACTTCAGCACTTTTCCGGCTGGCCCCGGTTCCCACGGCCATGGGAAGCTTGCCCTGCGATTGCTTTACAATCGAAACTACCTCTTTAACTGGTTCGAGCAAATGCGAAAGTTCCCAAAACGATTGTTGTTTCAGCCTGACAATATTTTCAGGCGTTTCGGAAATACCATATTGCTGAACAATTCTGCGGGCAAATTCAATGGTGGGCCTGCCGGTCATTTCGTGCACAATCTGCGGATCGAAAACAAAACCGTATTTGTCTCCAATCTTTTTCCATGTGTTAACGTGCACAGGCAGCGAATCAGACAGGGTTCCGTCTAAATCGAAAATTAGTGCTTTTGCGTCAGGATGTACTGTAATTCCCATAATTTATTAATTGACTGCCAAAAGTAACAGAACCATCAGAAAGTAATAATGTTCGATGGTATTTATTATCAGATTTAAAAATCAATTAAAAGAGATTATCTTTGATAAAATTCAAAAAAATAAAAAAATGAGGTACTTATTATTTTGTGCAGCTTTACTAATAACAATATCTGCCTGTAGTAAAACCGAAGAACAACCTGAAGAAGAGAAATACTTTGGCCCTGAAGAAGTGGAGTGGGAACTGGTTTGGGAAGATAATTTCGATACCGACGGCCTGCCCGATAATAATATCTGGGATTACGAAGAGGGGTATATACGCAATAACGAAGCACAGTATTACACCAAAGAACGGTTGGAAAATGCCCGGGTTGAAGATGGCAACCTGGTTATTGAGGCCCGTAAAGATAACTGGAACGAACATGAAATTACCTCGGCCAGTTTGCATACGTATGGTAAAAAGAGCATGCTTTACGGAAAAATAGAGGTTCGCGCCAAACTACCTACCGGAAAAGGAACGTGGCCTGCTATCTGGATGTTGGGAAACAGTATCCGTAATGGAACCGGCTGGCCTGAATGTGGCGAAATAGATATTATGGAAAACGTTGGGTACGACCCTAATGTAATTCATGCCAATATACATACAAAGGCCTATAACCATGGCATTGGCACCAACAAAGGAGACAAAATGACTGTTGAAAAGCCTTATAAGGAGTTTCATACCTATACGGTTGAATGGTTCGAACATAAACTGGCGTTTTTCATCGATGATACACTGTATTTTACTTTTTATAACGAAAACAGCGGCAACGACACCTGGCCGTTCGACAAAGCGCATTACCTTATAATTAACCTTGCCATTGGGGGCGCATGGGGCGGACAGCAGGGGATTGACGACAATATTTTTCCACAGAAATATTACATCGATTATGTGAAGGTGTATAAACAGAAGTGAATTTAGTTAATGAAAGGATGGCATCCCTTTGAGTTTAAACAAACAGGGATGCCATCCTTCTTTTACATGCAACTGCGGCCATGACTGCAACTAATCTTCAATCTCCCAGGCAATCATAATATTGGTACGCATTTCAATTTCGGCAGGTTTTAGCGTTTTGGTAATACCTCTCGACGATTCCGCTGATATACCTACAAGTTGTCCGGAGTTCAGTAAATCGTAATTTGCGTGTGTAAAGTTTCGGATGGTACGGGGTTCGCCATATTGTATTTTACTTATCTCACCCAGCTCTACACCGGCGCTTTGTACAATTGCTGTTGCTTTCTCTTTTGCATCTTCAACAGCCAGGCTTATTAGTTCTTGTTTTGCAGTTTCAATCTGTTCGGGAGTGAGGGCAAAGTTCAGGTTAAAATCAGCATTAAAATTATTAATGATAATCTCAAATATTTTATCGTTTTTGTCATAATCAGTAGGTGTTTTAATTACTACCGGAATTTCAGCACGATATCCTTTAAAAACCTGTTTCCGGGTTTTATAATCGTGTTCCCTTATTTCCCTGATAGAGTAGTTCAACGTTTTTATTAGCTCTTTATCAATATTGTTATCCAAAAATTCTTTGGTTATTGTTTCTGCTTTTTTTAAGGCAAGGTTTGCGCATTTATTGTAATTGGTATCGGTAGCCGATATTCTTAAATTAAAATAAATTGTTCGGGCATAATTTTTACTGAAGATTTCCCTTCTACTACTATTTGCTCACAGAATGCATCTTGTGAAAATGAATTTAAAGTTGATGCGGTTAGCAGGAATAAAATAATTATCTGTTTCATGACTTTATATTTTCATTTTAAACGTAACCAGCAGGAAAACATTGTATGGTTTTTAGCCAATTTATAATCAATGTTTGACGGATCTTTCCGCTGAAGTGGATTTGATATTCGTGTCCATAGAACTTGAATTTTTTTTTTAAAAGTGCTACTCAATATACACCTCCGTTACTTCTTTATAAATCTATCTGTAACCCTTATATGCCTACTTGTTAGCGAAAGAAAGTAAATTCCGGGCGTGAGGCCGGAAAGGTTTACCCGGTTAACAGAAGGTATTATTTGCTCATTAATTAATACTTGTCCCTGCAGGTTTATTATCGAGAATTCATTAAAATCGTTGAGGTTGTTAATAATAAAGTAACCGGTAGCCGGGTTGGGATATATGGCTGACGAATATTTTCCGGTAGCTTTTGCCCCTGATGCCTCTTCGATAACTATCTCTTCGAGCGAAACAAATTCAATATTGATATTAGTAGTTGATTTCCCCAGATCGAAAACAATTCGTGTAGCATTGTCGTCTGTCAGCATGTCGAAAATGTACGAATAGGTGTTAAATGTATCGGCCAGCGAAAACGAATTGTAATTGCTGTAGGCCGACCACGGCGAGCTGCTTTTCCCCACGTAGGCTGTTGCCATCTGGTTTGTGGCTGCTTTAGCTTTAAAAGTAAAACGGTATTTTTTGCCGGCTTCAAGTTTTATATTGTTTTTTACCAGCTGCACATGCCAGTTTTCGGTACCTCCTCCCGTAATGGTAACGGAAAGGTTATTACCGTCTTTTAGCATATTTGCCGATGCTCCGCCCTGTACATAAAGGTTCCAGTCGGTAACGGTTTGCGAAAAGTTTGAGGTATAAACGGGTGTTCCCACATACCTGGCAGGTTCAGGCATTTGGTTGTGCAGCAGAGCATCTACAAGTTCGGTGTTCCAGGTGTCTGTTCCGGGATTGTATATACCAAACCCTGCACTAAACTCCCAGTAGGCCCAGCTCCAGTTCAGGCTTTCGAGGTAGCGTGAAATATAGGTGGTCCATTTGACGCGGTATTTCATGGCTGCTTTGCTATATGCCCCAAACTCCCCGATATGGACTGGAATATTATGGTCTTTCTCAAACTGTTTTAACGGGGCAAAATCGGTTTGTACTGCAAGGCGTTCGGTTTCGGTGTCGTTCCATTCGGTGCCCAGCCAGTCGTCCGAGCTATCGCCAACCCATTCAGCCCCCTGGTGTGTAAAATGAAACGGACTATAATAGTGAACAGTTAAAATAAGGTATTCATCATCGGGTATTTCTATATATTGTAATCCACCCAGGCCGCCATATTCTGCGGTGCCTATCAATACCACCCTTTCCGGGCTTTCATTTCTTATTTTTGCCAGGACTTCCGGTGCAAATTCGTTCCATAGCCCGGATGTTAAATTATTATGGGGCTCGTTTAACAGCTCGAACAGCAGAGAGTCGGGGTAATCTTTAAAATATGCTGCAATCTGTTCCCATTGTGCAAGAAAACGGGCTTTCTCTGTAACCGGATTTTCGAAAAGAGCGTCGTGGTGATGCATGTTTATTATGGCGTATAATCCGTTGGCCAGTGCCGAATCAACCACCTGTTTAATCCGGTTTAAAAACGATGGGGTAATGGTATAAGGAGATGTCTCAGAAGTTCTGTCGGCCGGTTCCCAGCGAATGGGAATACGCACATGATTAAAACCCAGTCCGGCAATCATTTGGGCATATTCAGGTTGCCACTGGTTTCCCCATGCACTTTCCGATGGCGCTTCGAACATATTTCCGTAGTTGATGCCG
Source organism: Bacteroidota bacterium (assembly GCA_039714235.1). Classification (GTDB taxonomy): domain Bacteria; phylum Bacteroidota; class Bacteroidia; order Bacteroidales; family Prolixibacteraceae; genus Draconibacterium. The sequence continues at coordinate 15,308 of JBDLJS010000065.1, forward strand.
CGCCCCAGTTTTTTATTTATCTGAAATGCCTTTTCCCGGTTTTGGGCAGAAGATAAAAAACCAAAGAATAAAAGAATGAATATGATGAAGTTTCTCATAATGCGGTTTAATCAGCTCTCTAAAATAAGAAAACCGTCCAATAAATTGAACGGTTTTATCACTTTTACATTTTTAACCCTCCAGGCGTCCAAACCAGATTGGTTATTCATGTACAAAGTTAAATCACAACTTCATTTAGGATATTTTCCCAAAGTAAACCAAATTGAATATTTTAATACAATGTTATACTTAACAACATTGCAACTCTTTCTAATAAAATTGATTTAAATAACGTCCTTCACAGTATATATTCCGAAAACCACAAAAAGGTAACCCATTGATAATTAACAAATCCCAAAAATCAATGAAAAGCCAAATTTCAAATTATATACTTTGTTCCTAATATTTTTAAACGGTGGTTAACTAAAAAAATACCCCGACCTTCGGGCCGGGGCAATTCCAATTACATTAATTATAAATTCTTTTTATGCCGACTATACAGTTATTTTACAATCCGGTCTCTAATCTTTTTTACCTCCGATTCTATGGTTGTAATTTCTTTCGCTTTATAAATATCAGCAGGTTTCAGCTTTAGAATTTTGTCTTTGCTGGCCGCCAGTTTTTCGTAGTTCTTAATTAACTGGCGAATTTCTTTGTGGTCCACAATATTTGATGAATACCCAATCATTAATTTTGATAACTCTTCGAGCGGTTGCTTCTGTTTTGCCATCATTAACAGCAGCGAACGGTTTAAATCGGCTACTGCGGCTTCGGGTAAATCAGAATCTTCGTATTTAACCAACAGGCTTGAAATGGTATAAAGTTTTTCCATATAATTTCCGAAGAGCATAAAATCGTAAAATTCTTTTTTATCGTCGGCCGAAAGCTTTTTTTCGCTGTTGTCCAGTGCGGTATTCAACATATTTACAACCGAGTCGACAGAAATATTCTGGTTGGTGTACCGTTCAATAACCAGATCAGGAAACTCATCATCCAGCCCTGCTTTTTCGGCCAGTTGCATTACAGCTCCATAATTTTCGTCGGCAGTTTTATATCCTTCGGTACCCATTACATAAACCATGTCGGCCAGGTAAACACCCATATTGGCTGCAATTTTATGGTCGCCTTTATATTCCAGTGCTTTTACCGGCACATTAGGTATATTGGCATAATAGGCGACATCATGCAGTTTAAAAAACTCGCTTATACTTGTAAGGTTTTGTAGTTGTGGTAAGATTTCATCAGCTTCAATAGACGAATTTTTATTATCCTGTGCGTTAACCGAAAGGGCTAATGCGAATACTGAAATAAAAAGAAGTTGTAATAGATGTTTCATAACGATGTTTTTAAAGTTTTAATGTGGTTTTTTAGATTAACAAAAAGATGTGGTATATGTTCGACATAAAGAACTAAAAAAGAATAAGGTACATTATCAACTCATTCTTTTAAGTTGGGGCCAATAAAAAATAATTAATACCTGATTTTTGTCTGTCCCTGAATCAGAAAATCGATAACTCTGTTTTGGTGGTAAACAACTCCAGAAATTTCATTCCCCTGTACGAGTTTCCCTTTTTGTTCAGCTTTGGGCTCCAAACAGCAATTGAATAGTTGTTTGGATGTATTGCAATTACTCCGCCGCCAACACCGCTTTTGCCGGGCAATCCCACTTTGAAGGTAAACTCGCCCGACTCATCGTAAAAACCACAGGTTTGCATAAGGGCATTAATTCTTTTAGTTTTACTTCTGCATAAAATTTGGGAATTATCAGTTATTTTATGTCCGTCGTTTGCCAAAAACATAAAGGTACCCGACAGCTCTTGGCAACTCATCTCGAGCGAGCATAAATTAAAATAGAAATCGAGCACATCTTCAGTGTCGTTTTTAATATTCCCAAAAGATTTTATAAAGTTGCACAGTGCCACATTCAGGTATCCCTCCGATTTTTCCGATTCCGCAATTTTAATTGAATAATTTAACTCCGGATTATCAGAAATATCTCTTATAAATTCAAGAAAATCTTCTTTTGGATTATCCAGTTGAGTAATTAATATATCGCAAATAACCAGGGCACCCGAGTTTATAAACGGATTTCTTGGTATTCCTTTGTCGGTTTCGAGTTGAACCAGCGAATTAAATGGTGTCCCCGATGGCTCAACACCCAGCCTTTCCCAAATTTTTTCGCCAAGAAGCTTATAAGCTAGGCTTAACGAAAGGACCTTGGCAATACTTTGAATTGAAAACTTTTCGGTATAATTTTCTACACCAAATTCATCGTTGCCTGTTGTTAAAATGTGTATCCCGAAATTTTTAGTTTCAACATTGGCCAGTTCCGGAATGTACGTTGCAGGTTCACCTTTATTCTCACCACTTTTTATTTCCAGGTAAAGCTCTTCAATTATCTTCTTGTAGTTCATACTCCGTTTAAATCTTAATTAGTTCCGTTATCCGCTATAAAAACTGAGCGAATATATTATTTTTTCATCATTTTGAGAATATCATTTTTGGGCAAAGCATGAATGGTGTGCCCATTATACCCGGTCATGGTTTCGGCAGTGAAAAGTGAGTTTAAAATAGCCTCTTCGGTGGCCTCGATAACAGCCAAAAAAAGCGGAGAGGTTTTATCGTTGTGAAGCTCATTTATGGTCAAAACCGGTTTTTGAGGATTGTATGGAATGCGGTTTTCTTCGGCGGTTGAAAAGGCAATTACATAATCGCCACTTTCGTTGGATGCTATTCCACCTGTTTTTGCGAGTCCAAGCATGGCCCGTTTTGCCAGACGTTTCAGGTTTCTGGGGCCGAGCGGTGCGTCGGTAGCCACAACAATCATGCACGAACCATCTTCCTGGTTATGTAATGTGTTACTAAACGGATATTTCCCCAAAGCTTCACCTGCATTAAAATCATCGATTTTCAACACACCTCCAAAGTTGGTTTGTACCAGCACACCGACGGTAAATCCTCCCAGTTTTTTCGGTAATTTGCGCGACGATGTTCCGATTCCTCCTTTAAATCCAAAACAGATTGTTCCCGTTCCTGCACCCACATTCCCTTCTTCAACCGGACCATTCTTTGCAGATGCAATGGCATTTAGCACATCTTTCTCTGTTACATGCCTGCCACGGATATCGTTTAGCCAGCCATCGTTGGTTTCGCCAACAACCGGGTTTGCCGATCGTACATCTTTATTCTCAGCATTCCCCAGCGTGTACGAAATAAGTGCATTGGCCGCAACCGGAACACTTAAAGTGTTGGTTAAAACGATAGGTGTTTCAATATTTCCAAGCTCCTCAACCTGGCTGTAGCCGGCCAGTTTGCCAAACCCGTTTCCAATGTAAATTGCAGCCGGCACTTTCTCCTGAAATACATTTCCGGGGTGGGGAAGGATTGCAGTTACTCCTGTTCTTATACTGTCTCCTTTAATCAGTGTAGTGTGCCCAACTGTTACTCCTTCAACATCGGTAATCGTATTATACCTTCCGGTATTCATTACACCCGGTTCAATACCAAGCTCTCTTACCCGCTGTGCCGAAACCGGGATAACAGTTGCAATCAAAACAAGTAAAAAAAGAAATCGGAACATTTTTACAGATTTAGAATTATAAAAGTTAAAAATAGTCTATTTTAGAATTGAATTTAAACTTTAAATCGAAAAACCATGATACTAAAAAAGCTTTTTTTATTTGTAGTTATTGTTTCAGCTATTTTACCGGTAAATGCACAAAAAGGCGATTGGCAGCCGCTGTTTGAAGACGATTTGTCGAATGCAATTTTTGTGGAAGGAATATGGAGCTTCGAAGATGGCATTTTAACTGCCACAGAAGACGAGTGCATCTGGAGTGTGAAAAATTACGACAATTTTATTATTGACCTTGAGTTTAAAACCGATGAAGGCACCAACAGTGGGGTGATTGTGTATTGCAGCGACTGGAAAAACTGGATTCCCAACTCGGTAGAAGTACAAATTGCCGACGATTATGCCGAGAAATGGGCTACAGCCGATAAAACCTGGCAGTGTGGGGCAATTTTCGGGCATCTGGCCGCCAGCGAAAGCCGTGTGAAAAAACCGGGCGAGTGGAATAACATGACGGTAACCTGCAAAGACAAAATGATTACAGTTGAGCTTAACGGTAAAAAAGTTACAGAAATGGATATGGCATTATGGACCAGCGGAAAAAAGAATCCTGATGGAAGCGACATCCCGTCGTGGCTGAATACGCCATTTGCCGAGCTACCGACAAAAGGTAAAATAGGTTTCCAGGGCAAACACGCCGGTGCACCAATTTGGTTCAGGAGTATGAAAGTAAGAGTTTTGGAATAGAATGGTAAGTAGCTACAAGTTGCCTGTTGCTAGCAGCTTGTAGCTACTCCATGTTTTAGATAAAGAATTTGGCTAAGGCGTATTTCTTTACAAGTGGTTCAACCTGTTTTTTTACCAGTTTGTAATATTTTGCTGCTTTACCTTCACCAAGAAGTTGATCAATAAAATCATTTTGTTCCGATTTTTTCTTGTCAATTAATGTCTTTTTTTGGTCATCGGTACCCGTACCACTTAATACACCCAATACATCATTAACATAACTTTTGTTGTTTTTTTCGAGCTTTAAAAGTTTATCAGGCGAAATATCGAGGTTGTTTCCCGGACTTAACGCTTTTAACATGTCGTTTGTAAACTCTTTATCCGGCATTTGAAATTTTTCCGATTGAGTCAGGTCACTCGATTTGGGAACTTTAATTTGCTGGGCCTGAAGGTTTATTGCAAATAAACCCATTAATACAATACTTAAAAGAATAGTTTTCCGTCTCATATTTTTAGTTTTTAATTTATTACTATAACTAAAGATAAACCATAAAAGTTCTCCTGTCAAGCAGGTTTAATTATATTAGCATTAAAGTTTTAAATCATGCGTCTATTTGTAATTACTATTTTACTAGCTGCGGTTTCGTTTTCGGCTCTTGCTAATAATAAAATCAGCAAAAAAGAGAAGTCTCAGGTAATTAGCCTGTTGGATAAACAAATTGAAGCCTGGAACCAGGGTAACCTCGAAAAATTTATGGAAACCTACTGGAAGTCGGAGAAACTGGTTTTTGTAGGTTCCCGTGGACCAACATACGGCTGGCAGGCAACACTCGATAACTATAAAAAAGGGTATCCCGATAAAGCGGCGATGGGAAAGCTGGAATTTAAAATACTCGATATTTATAAAATTGACACCAAAACTGTGTTTGTAATCGGCCGTTTCGAACTCGCCCGTGAGGCTGACAATTTAGCCGGACATTTTACACTGGTGCTTCAGAAAATTGAAGGGAAGTGGTTGATCATCAGCGACCATTCAAGTTCAGAAAATTAAGGTAAAAAGGTTACATTACAAGCCCGGGCAGACAAAAAAAAGAGCGGCATTTCTGCAACTCTTTTTTATATGAAAAATCATTTTTGTTAAAAGATATAGCGTAATCCGATTTGCATTTGCCAGCGCGATGCGAGGCTGAAATCATCAATGAAAGTCGATTTCTGGGTAGTGTCGAAATAATAGGTAGGAGCATTTCCGTCAACAGTAATCCCTACAGCTTGCCTGTTTAAAGGAAGTTGAACAACACCCCAGTTCGAGTTTAGCATATTGCCAAAATTTAAAATATCGACACTTAACTGAATTGTATTTGTTTTTTCTCCTGCTACCTTAAAATTGAAATCCTGTAAAATACGAACATCCCAGCGGCTTCTCCACGGGCTTAAAATGGCATATTTTTCCATTACTTCACCACGGTGGGAGTCTAAATACTCGTCTTGTTGAATAAAATCTTCGTAGGCATTAGCCATACTTGCATCGGCAAAATTCATCTGGCCTACTTCGCTAGAAGTTGGAATATAGATTAGGTCGTTCAGGGCCGAGCCATCACCATTGATATCTCCTGAATAAGTATATGAGAATCTTCCGCCTTGTGCATATTCCATAAATGCTCCAATGGTGGTAGCCCATTTGTCGCTACTGCCATAAGTAAATTTGCGGTTAACCGAACCGATTATACGGTGACGGTCGCCATAGAGTGAATTCGATTCAACAGCCTTATTTACATTTCCGTAAGCAGGATTACGATCGTAGGCATCGCTCGAAATTTCTGCTTCGATAGAACTTGCATCTTTCGAAACCATAAAGTTATATGCTAACATGGCATACCAACCACTTTCCCAGTGTTTCTGCACTTTAAATGTGGCATTAAACGAGCTGCCAACATCGGTATTGGTGAATACATATGCATTGTTTCCATAAGGAGTAACACGGTCAGTTGCCGGGTTATATATTGGTCGGTTATCAACACCGCCCAATGTTCCTGAAGGAGCTTTTAATCCGTAGTTTCTTACCATCATGCCATTAATGTCTTTGGTATATGCAAAGTCAACCGTTCCGATTAATCCATTATCGAAACGCTTGTCGGCACCGATACTGTTTCGCCATACTTGTGGGAACTGGAATTTAGGATGTGATATACAGTAAAAATAGAAATTAGGATTAGCTACCTGATTGCCAATCCAAACAAATGGTAAACGGCCTGTAAAAATACCTGAACCGCCGCGTACTTGTAATTCGCCATCACCATTTACATCCCAGTTGAAACCTACACGAGGTGACCAAAGAATTTTGTTAGAAGGCAATTGAGTATGGTCGAATATTATGGGGTTGCCGTTTTCATCGTAGTAAGTTACCGTTTGATCAACTGCAAAGTTTCTGTCTATATTTTCCTGTATTTTTTCGCTGGTATCAAAGTACAAAGGTTTATCAATTCTTAAACCAATGGTTAGCCTAAAGTTATCATTAACTGCCCATTCGTCTTGTCCGTAAAGGGCAAACTGACCTACATTTGTTTCTGCCAGTGCCCATGTGTCGTTTGTATTATTGTTATCGTATACATTTTGTGCATTTGCCATTGCATCTGCAACAAAACCATTATTCACGGCTTCCTCGAATGCTTCTACCGTAAACATTGTTGAGAAAAATGCGCTAAGGTGTCCTCTGTCATCTTCATAAAGATATGCTCCCAGATTGAATGAATTATCGAACATGAATTTTTCGAATGATGTACCAAAGGTAAACGTATGGTCTCCGGCAAAAATCGTAAGGTTATCAGAGAATTGAAAAACTTTTTGATCCAGGCGGTTGTGAATTGAAAATGGTTCGTGACCTGCTATAATATAGTTCACACCATCCTTACCGATAGTAATTGGCGGAATAGGAGCAGAAAACGGATTTCTGAAATCGTCGAAATGAGTGTAACCAACCTGAAGTTTATTACTAATGTTATCCCATGAAGAGTTTAATTCAACAAGGAATGACTGGATTTTATTGTTTATCTGGTAACCTGAATTTTCAAATTGCAGGGTAGTTGCATCAGGTCCTCTTCTGCCAAGTGCAAGTGGATGAGCAGGTTTGTCTTTCGAAGCATCGAGAAAATTGTAAACAAATGCGGCACGGTGATTTTGGCTGATGTTCCAGTCTAACTTAAAAATACCCTTAGTAGATTTTGTCTTGTGTGTAAAACCTTCGTAGGCACCCGTTTCGTATCCTATACCTTGAAGCAGGCTCGAAACTTTTTCCAGGTCGGCTTTCGAAACTCTGGAAACATTACTTCCGGTTGCACCACCGCCTGAAGCCAGATAATGCGAACCAAGATCAGAACGATCGTCTTTTTCGAAATTGGCAAAAAAGAACAGTTTGTTTTTAATAATTGGTCCGCCAATACTAAAACCATACTGCGTTTGCGACAGGTCTGGAACAAAAATATCATCACCCGATACCTTATTTCCGGTCATATTTTCATTTCTGAAAAAACCATAAGCTGTTCCGTGAAATGCGTTTGTACCACTTTTTGTAACAGCATTTACTGCGGCTCCGGTAAAACCTGCCTGTGTAATATCGTAAGGTGCAACGGCAACCTGAATCTGTTCAATTGCATCAAGCGAAATTGGCTGCGCATCGGTTTGACCACCAGGTGTAGCGGCGTCAAGACCGAATGGATTGTTAAAAATAGAACCATCTAAAGAGAAATTATTGAATTGATCGTTTCTTCCTCCAAAAGAACCATTGCTGCTGGCGCTTGGCTCCATCCTGTAAAAATCGGCTGATGACCGGGTAATAGATGGCAACCGTGTTAATTCCCGGGCTGCAATGTTTGTGGCAGGCCCTGTACGGTCTTTACTAATAACCGCATCTCGTTGCGCCCCAACAACCATTACTTCTTCAAGGGCAGTGCTTTCGGTAACCAGTTCGGCTTCCAGGTCGTAAGTAACACCCAGGGCAAGCTGAATATCGGTGAATTCTTGTGTTTGGTAACCAACAAACGAAATTACTACTTTATAGGGGCCGCCAATACGCATGTTTTGCATATTGAAATTTCCGTCTTCGCGCGTAATGGTTCCATACTGAGTGCCAGAAGGCGTATGTACAGCCACTACATTGGCCGGGGAAAGAGGACTTCCATCGGTACCAACTACTTTTCCGCGAATAGATGAAGTGGTAACACCTTGTGCAAATACACCGGTGATACCGACTAAAAATAGCAAACAAATTGCTAGTGCAGTTTTTAATCGTTCCATAATAGAATTTAATTAAGTTTGAATAATTTGACTCAAAGGTTGAAAGTACAGAAATTCACTGTTGATTTTGTCTTTTTGCCTTACGAGTAATCAGGTTTTATTAACAATAAGTTCTCGTTTTTTAACAATTATGTAGTGCTGTTAAATAAGAGGATTATTTTCGGCTGTAAATGAGTGTTTTGGCAAAGATTTATTTTATTCGGAATATAATTTTTAATTCAACCTGCGACTCGATGTTGGTGCCGTTTTTTATCTCAGGCGACCATTCAGGTCCGTTAAGAACTATCGTTTTTGCTTTTTTGAAGATTATTGAGCCTGCCTGGTTGATGTTTCCAATTAAAGTTATATTT
>JBDLJS010000066.1:0-24127 GCA_039714235.1 Bacteroidota bacterium
ACTATCCCTTTATATCGTATTCCTTAATTTTTCTGTAAAGAGTACGTTCTGATATTCCAAGCTCCTGTGCGGCATATTTTCGTTTTCCGTTATGCTTGTCCAGTGCCTTTTTAATCAGTTCAATCTCTTTATCAGCCAAAGAAAGCGATTCTTCTACAAACTCCTCTGTATCCTGAATATTTTCTTCCGAAGATATATGGATTGGATTTTGGACAGGTTCTTTCTGCACAAAATTTCCGTCTTCGGTATTGTATAAATTGCGAATCATTTGTGCCTGATCTCCCGAAATTGGTGCCTCTCTGTTTTCCATCAGGTCGAGAACCAGTTTTTTCAGGTCAGTCATATCGCTTTTCATATCGAAAAGTACCTTGTACAGAATTTCGCGCTCGTTAGTAAAAGTAGATTCATCAACCGGCTTTGAAAAAACAGCAGGCAGGTTTTTCGAACCTCCCGATGGCAGGTAATTGCGTAAAGTTTCACCAGTAACCTCACGTTCTTGTTCAATTATCGAAATCTGCTCAGTTATATTTTTTAACTGACGAACATTACCCGGCCACCTGAAATTAACCAAAACCGTTCTGGCATCTTCGTTTAACCGAACATGCGGCATCCGGTATTTTTCGGCAAAATCGCGGGCAAATTTCCGAAACAGTAAATGAATATCCTCAGGCCTTTTTCGAAGCGGTAAAATTAAGATTGGGACTGTATTTAAACGGTAATACAAATCTTCCCTGAATTTTCCTTCTTCTATTGCCGTTGGAATATCAACGTTTGTTGCAGCAATAACCCTTACATTGGTTTTAACTACTTTCGACGAACCAACTTTTATAAATTCGCCGGTTTCGAGAACACGCAAAAGCCGCACTTGAGTAGACAAAGGTAATTCGCCAATTTCATCTAAAAAGATGGTACCCCCGTCAGCTTCCTGGAAATATCCTTTCCTGTCGGATAAGGCACCTGTAAATGCCCCTTTCTCGTGTCCGAAAAGCTCAGAATCAATTGTTCCTTCCGGAATGGCTCCACAGTTTACAGCAATGTATTTACCATGTTTACGGCTCGAAAACTGATGAATTATCTGGGGAAAAATTTCTTTACCTACTCCACTCTCACCGTTTATTAAAACCGACAAATCGGTATGTGCAACCTGTACAGCTACCTCAATGGCGCGGTTCAATCCCGGCGAATTTCCAATAATTTCAAATCTCTGTTTTATCGTTTGTACATCCATACTATTTCAATATACAGTCCGCAAATTTACAATTTTTCATTATGATTGTCTGCAAACGCCTTATAATTAACTTTTTTTATTGATAAAGACTGTTATATCTTTATACCGAAATGGAAAAATTAAAGTTTTTAGGAATTATTCCGGCACGGTACGAATCGACACGTTTCCCGGGCAAGCCACTGGCAATGTTAAAAGATAAACCCATGATACAGTGGGTGTACGAGAATGCTTCGAAGGCATTGGATCAGGTTTGCGTTGCAACCGACGACAACCGAATTTTTAATGCCGTTGAACAATTTGGCGGCAGAGTGGTGAAAACCCTGCCTACACATCAGAGCGGGACCGACCGATGCGCCGAAGCTGCAGATATTCTTTCAAAAACAATTGATTTTGATGTAGTGATTAACATTCAGGGCGACGAACCTTTTATTAAGCCTACGCAAATTGAATTATTAAAATCGCGTTTTAAAGATGATACAGAGATTGCAACGTTGGTGAAAGAAATTGATTCGTCAGAAGAGCTTTTTAATCCGAACAGGCCCAAAGTCGTATTAGACAAGAATAAGGATGCCCTGTATTTCAGCAGGTCGCCAATCCCTTTTATCAGGGGGAAAAATGAAAATGAGTGGATTGCAAATAACACCTTTTGGGTTCACATTGGGATGTATGGTTTTAGGGCCGACGTGTTACAAAAAATTACCAAACTGGAACAAGGGAAGCTGGAACTTGCCGAATCGCTGGAACAATTACGCTGGCTCGAAAACGGGTACAAAATAAAAACTGCCGAAACTTCTTATCAGACCATTGGAATAGATACTCCTGAAGATTTGGAAAAGGCTTTGCAACTATTATAAAATATTCTTGTCGTTAAAAAAGAGGCATGTTATTTGTAATATGTCCACAAGAAAACAAAAAAGCCTTAATAGCCATGAAACAAATAATACTTATCGTAGTTGTTGTATTTCTGAACTTAGCTGCATTTTCGCAGTACAACCCGGATAGTTTCAGTATAAATAATGAAACCATCAAGCCGGAACTAAAGATTTACCCAAATCCGTGCAAAAACAATAAAGTTACAGTAGATTTCAGTACAAAAGAGATTACTGAGGTACGATTAACAAACATTGCCGGGAAGGAAGTTCTGTTAAAAAAATATCAACTTCCAACTCATAAGTTACAACTTCAATTAAATAATATTCCAAACGGTTTATACATTATCCGTATAAAAACTTCAGACAACAAATCAACGGTAAAAAAGCTGGTGGTTTCGAAAAACTGACCCAGTACTTATATTTATTTAATCTATTCTAAATCTTTTTTAAGTTCATATTTCTTACTTTCACCCCTGAATTTAAATCAAAATAATTTTGAAAATATTATTTACTATTCTTATCTCAATATTGTCTTTTCAGGCTATGGCACAAACAAGCATTGCCGAGGCCAGAAAAATACAGATTGGACAAACAGCAACTGTTTCGGGAATTGTTATAAATGGAGAGGAACTTGGAGATATTCGTTATTTACAAGACAAAACAGCAGGAATTGCCATTTACGACGACCAACTTTCCAACATTAACAGGGGTGATTCGATTACTGTTTCGGGCACTATTGATGAATACTATAATTTACTGGAAATAAAGAATGTTACATCGCTTACCAAACATTCCCCGGGCAACCAGGTTCCAGAACCGATTGTTTTAAGCACGGATGAAATTGGCGAAACGTACGAGGGGCAATTAATCAGAATAAACAACATAGAGATTAACAACCAGGGAGTTACATTTGCAGGAAATCAGAATTATAGTCTTACTGATGGCGAAAAAAGCGGAGAACTCAGAATAAACATTAACAGCCCGTGTGTAGGAGAAGCTATTCCAACCGGCAAATTCAATTTGGTTGCAATTTGTTCTCAATTTTCATCTAAGCAGAACGATACCCAGACAGGCTACCAGCTTTTACCGCGCGACATGAGTGATTTTATACCGACAAGTTCAGTAAACATAACATCTCCTGTTCAGCAAGTAGGAATTAGTAAAAGCTCAATTATTCTTGGCTGGAGGACTGATGTTGGTGCATCTCCTTTTGTAAGATATGGGAATTCTAACAGCGAAAACAGTTTAACCAACTATAAAACAGGCGACTCAACCACCGGCGAAGAAAACTGGCATGTGGTCGAAATTACAGACCTGCAACCTTCGGAAATAATTTATGCCCAGGTTTTTTCGGTACACGAAACCGACACCGCATTTTCTGCCATTGGAGCTTATGTTACTGAATCAAATTCTACCGGTGAAATAAAGGTTTATTTTAATTCACCCGTCGACGAAACGGTTGCAACCGAGAACATTGCCCAAAACATTGGCAATGCAATAGACGACACACTGATTGCCTATATTAACGGTGCTGATGAAACGATTGATTTCTGTATTTACAATATAAACAACAGCGAAATCAGCAATATCAGCGAAGTCCTGAACAATGCCTATAACCGCGGTGTACAAATTCGGTTTATTACATGTGGTTCAACATGGCATTCAGGGGTAGATGATTTAAACTCAGGTATTTCTGTATTGGAAAGGCCTTATATCCAGAACGATGGTATTATGCATAATAAATTTGCAGTTATCGATGCAAATTCTGAGAATCCGGATAATCCGTGGGTTTGGACTGGATCTGCCAATCTGACCAAAAGCCAGATTAACACCGATGCCAATAACATTGTTTTTGTTCAGGATCAGTCGCTGGCAAAAACCTACGAAATTGAGTTTGAAGAGATGTGGGGAAGCAGCGGAGCACAGCCAAGTGAAAGCAATGCAAAATTTGGTGCAGATAAAACCGACAATACACCGCATCACCTCATGATTGGCGGAAGATGGGTTGAATGTTATTTCAGCTCTTCTGATAATACCAATCAGGAAATTATTGATGCTATTAAAACAGCCGACAACGATTTAAATGTGGAGACAATGCTCATTACCCGTTCCGACCTGGCTTATACCATAGTTAATGCCAAAAACAGGGGTGCCGAAGTTCATGTTTTAATAAACGATAAAAAAGACAACACTGAAACCGTTAACGATATTTTATCTGAGCTCCCTGCTGGGAAATTTATCGCTGACGGATTGGCAAATGGTATGTTACACCACAAGCTTGCAATTATCGATGCTAATTTTGCAGCATCCGATCCGCAGGTAATTACCGGCAGCCACAACTGGAGCAATTCGGCGAATAACAAAAACGACGAAAATACCTTAATAATTCACGATGCCGGTATTGCCAACCAATATTTCCAGCAATTTGCTCGCCGGTTTAAAGAAAATAATGGATCTCTGGTCGTTTCAGCCGAAAAGATTGAGGTTGAAGATTTGAAGATTTATCCAAATCCAACAAAGGGATACATTAAGATTTCTTCATCAAAACACTTTAATATTGTTCGGTTATTTTCTTTAACAGGCGAGAAAACCGGGGAATGGCAAACCGATGGACTTAATCCGTTTGAAATTAATCTTCAAAATAAATATTCCGGTATTTATTTACTCGAAATTAATTTCGAGAACGGGGCAAGAAACAGCTATAAAATTGTTGTTAAATAATAATCAGTTACTTCGATTCGAACACAAGCATCCAATCTCTACCATTGCCCGAGCTGGATGGAGTAAACTGTTTTGTCCCTTCGTTCCTGAATTCACCAATTTTCTTTTTAAAGCCATTGCGCGGATTAAACCAACTCGCTTTCATTTTGCCGGGCAATTTGCTCATCACAACATTAACAGTTTGCCCCTTTGCCAGATATATTAATGCAAAAGAGTTATCTGTTGAAGTGGCAGCGGCAATATAATTGTCTCCATTTTCAACAGGATCTTTAATAAGAGTTTGATTCGGAACAATCTTATGAAATTTATCTTCCAGTAAATTTCGCACATGAATCAAATCAAATGCTCCCGGACGGTCCATAGATTCGCGCCAGTCGTACAATGCAGGAATAGCAACCTCGCCGCCTTTTTTAAACATTTGCCAGATGGCATTATTCCCATAAGTGTATCCACAGGCTCCACTTAAAAAATTCCAGTAAGCATGAACACGGACATCATAACCGGTAAAATACCCCTCCTTAAAATGCTCTCTATTTTCAATCAGTCCTTCTTTGTTTAATATCCCTGCAGCAACACGGTCGACAGAATATTTCGAAAAATCCATGAACTCCCAGAACTTTACCGCAATATCTTCATAAGCAGGCTCTCCATCCAGGGTGGGTTTCCGGGGTTCCAGTTCCCAGTCGTTTTTTGCATAGCGATACACATCATTAAAGTTTTGCCCATGGCCGCTTTGGTACATATTAAAATCGAGCCACTCCTCGTTATGAAGAGATTTTGAAGATGAAGCCCCTCCCCTTGGATGGTAAGTAATAAGGTGATTGCTTCCGTCACCGTTTTTTATTCCTTCAGCCATGGCTTGCCAGATTTCCAGCACCTCATCGTTAGCAATATTTCTGTCGCCACCTAAAATCCATACAATTGGTTTCTCCCGGTATCTTTTCCCAAGAAATTCTCCGTAAACAGCTGCATTTTTTTTATTAAACACAATCGGTCCTGCTCCGGGATGTTCTGAAAAAATTTTATCGCCCCAGGTGGGCAACATTCCAACAAAAAGCCCCAGTTCTTCAGCTTTATTTACAATAAAATCAACATGTTCGAAATATTTTTCGTTGGGTTTGGTCGGATCTAAATCTGTAAAGGGCACATCGCCGTAAGGATTGGGCGTTCTCAATCCATCATTTTCAGCCAGCACCACTGCCTGAATAACAGTGAATCCTTTCGATTTCCGGTTTTCCAGGTATTCTGCAGCTTCCTCCCGGTTAAGCTTATGGAATAGTTCCCAGGCTGTGTCGCCAAGCCACAGGAAAGGTTTGCCATCGGATGTTTCCAGGTACCGGTTCGACTCATGAACGTGCAGTTTCTGGGCATTTAAAATCGTTGTAAAAACCCCAAGCAATAAAAAAGTCAGGAATAGTTTATTCATTATGGCAAGCATTTCTATTTATTTAATTCTAAAAATCTGGCAATCTCTTCGCGAGTAGGAGCAGATGGTTGTGCTCCCATCCGGGTAACACTTATTGCTGCTGCTGCACTGGCAAACTTAAGCGAATCTTTTAACGATTTTTCTTCAACCAAAGCAACTGCCAGGCTACCACAAAATGTATCGCCAGCGGCTGTAGTGTCAACCGCATCAACTTTGTAAGAAGGCACACTTACTTTTTCATCATTTGTAACAATAAATGCACCTTTTGCCCCCAGTGTAATAATGACTTTTTCGACTCCTTTTTTCACGAGAGTTTCAGCTGCTTTTTCGGCATCGATCGTATTTTCAACAGGCATTTCAGCCAAGAATCCCGCTTCAACTTCATTTAAAACCAATATGTTAACTTTTGAGATAAGGGAGAAATCGAAAGCCCGTGCAGGGGCAACATTCCACATGACTGGAATATTATTTTTATTAGCAATATCAATAACATATTTTATGGTTTCTTCAGGAATTTCATATTGCATAACAATCATGGCTGCATGCTGAATTACCGGAAGAGCTTTGTCTAATTTGTCGGGTGTAAGCATATAATTTGCTTCGGGAGCCACTGAGATATAATTTTCTCCTCTGTCGCCAATCATTATAAGCGCATGCCCACTGGCTTTTCCTTTTTCCTCGAAAATATACCTGGTATCTATTCCATCATTTTTATAATTCTGTATCATTCGGGGGGTATAGGCATCTTCTCCCACGCAGCTTATAAAAGCCACATTTCCGCCTGCACGAGCTGCAGCAACCGCCTGGTTAGCTCCTTTCCCTCCGTAAACCTGCATAAATGCTGCATCGGCAACAGTTTCACCCTTTTCCGGGAGATGGTCCATTTTCATTATCAGATCGATGTTGGAACTTCCTATTACAACTATTTTCTTCATACAAATTTAAGCACTTTTCGCCATAATTATTAATATCAGGCCAATCACAAAACCTGCAAACATAAGAACCAGTAATTTTGATGTACCTTTGGGAGCATCCTTAAATTCCTTCCATACGAATACTCCCCAAATTGCTGCTACTAAAGTTGCTCCCTGTCCAAGTCCGTAAGAAATTGCATATCCCGCAACATCGCCTGCCATTATGCTTAACATCATCCCAAGACTCCAGATTATTCCTCCTAAAACTCCAACCAAATGAAGTCTCGGATTCCCCTGTTTAAAATACATTTTGAATGTAACTGGTTCACCGGTTACCGGTTTCTTCATAAAGTAAAAGTTAAACACAAAGTTTGAGACAAATATGCCAATTGAAAAAACAAAAACTGCGGCGTATGGAGTAAAAGTTCCGGGTGTTATATTCACCATATCGGTTGACATTGAATCGGCTACAAAACGATAGAAGAAAGACATAAGTAACCCGGCTACCAGAGACAATACAATTCCTTTGGTTGATTTACTCCCTTTCGACACTCTTTTGTATGCCATGGCATTAATAACAATTGCCAAAGTGACCAACCCAACACCTATAAAAAGATAAATTGTGTTGTATGCTTCAGGATTTGGCAGGTAATTATTAAATACCCCTAAAACAAGTGCCAATCCTATTCCGATAGGGAATGCTATTGCCATACCGGCTATTTCGATTGCAGCCACCAGAAGCAGATTGGCAATATTAAAAATAACCCCTCCGAGCAGGGCAAAAAATATGGCCCTGGGTGCAGCATTCAACAAATTCGGAATAAAAGCCTGTCCGCTATCGCCACCACTTCCTAAGGTAATACCAAAAATTAAAGACAGGATAATAATTCCCAGGGTATAATCCCAGTAAAACAGTGGGAATGACCATTCTTTTGATGCTAGTTTCTGGGTGTTTGCCCAGGAGCCCCAGCACAGCATGGTTATTACACATAAAAAAACAGCTAATGAATACGAATCGACAATATACATAAGTAATGGTTTTAAGTTTAATGTTATTCTCCAAAACGTGCTTTTGCTTCTTCCATAATTGAAACTGTGGCTGTTGCTCCACACCGGACACATCCGGCCTCCTGTACTGCCAGCAAACCGTCAAGGGTACGTACCCCGCCGGCTGCTTTAATCTTTACACTGGGTCCGCTGCTGGCACGCATCAGTTTAAGGTTCTCAATGGTCGCCCCATTGTATGAATATTTTGCATCGGCACCTTTAACAAAGCCAAATCCGGTCGATGTTTTTACATAATCGGATTCCACTTTGGTACATATCTCACAAAGTTTAACAATATCTTCTTTTTTTGTTACATAATCGGTTTCAAAAATTACTTTTACAATTGCGTCATTTTTATGGCAAGTGTTTGTAATCGCAGCTATTTCTTTTTCAATATAACCCCAATCACCCTGCAGCGCTTTACCAATATTTATTACCATATCAATTTCAGCCGCACCATCGCTACATGCCTTTTCGGTTTCAAAAACTTTTACGTCTGAGGCCGAATTTCCGGCAGGAAAACCAATCACACAACCAACAAGGACATCTGTTCCATCAAGCAATTTAACTGCTTGTTTAACTGCGTATGGTTTTACACAAACTGATGCTACATTGTAATTTGCTGCAACAGCACACTCTCTTTCAAGGTCTTTGTCTGTCATGGTTGGATGGAGAATGGAGTGGTCAATCATTTTTGCAAGTTCTTTTATTTTACTCATTTCAATAAAAGATTAAAATCAAATTTCCTTTTAAAGATGCCAACAATTTATTGATAATGTCGTATATTATTATCTAAATTTAAATAAAATATTATGGCTGACAGAAGAACATTTCTTAAATCATTGGCAGGAATGACTGCCGGGATTTCATTAGCAGGAAGTTCATTTGCAAACCAAACTTCCCGTGACCGTTTGGGAGAGGTGTTACCCAAAAGAAAATTAGGACGCACAAATGAATATGTAACCATGCTCGGAACAGGTGGATACCATATTGGCTGGACAACCGAGCGGGATGCACAGGAAGTTATTGAAGCTGCATTGGAAGGTGGAGTTCGTTTTTTTGACACAGCTGAGAGTTATTCTAAAGGAGTGAGCGAAGAACGATATGGTAAATATTTAACACCAAAATACCGTGATCTTCTTTTTCTGATGACCAAATCAACCGGGCGTGATGCAAAAACCGTTCAGGAACACCTGGAAGGTTCTTTGCGAAGATTAAAAGTTGACCAGCTTGATTTATTCCAAGTGCATTCAATTCGTACACCAGAAGATGTTGACAACCGGATTGCAAATGGGGTACTTGATGTTCTGATAAAAGCAAAAGAGCAGGGAAAAATAAAATACCTTGGATTTACCGGACATCAAAATCCATTTGCCCATACAAGAATGTTGGAACGAACTGTAGAAAGTGATATTTTCGATACAGTTTTAATGCCTGTTAATGTGTTAGATCTGTCTTATTTTAGTTTCGTGGAAAATGTTATTCCAAAAGCGCTCGAAAGAAACATGGGGATACTATCGATTAAATCCCTTGCCGATGGCAGATTCTTTGCAAAAAAAGAAAAGGCAAACTGGACTACGGATGATCCGTTGATTCCAAATTACCTGAGCATTAAAGAAGCCATGCATTATGTCTGGTCATTACCGGTTACAGTTTTAATCTCAGGAAATGAGAATGCCACTTTCATGCGCGAAAAAATTGCTCTGGCACGTTCATTCTCAAAACTTACAGAAGAACAAAAGATGGCATTAATAGACAAAGTAAAAGACATTGCCTTAACAGGGAAACTGGAATATTTTAAAAAGAAAGAAACCTAATAAAAGAAATCCCGGGAACCTCTGTTCCCGGGAAAAACTAAACCTAACTAAACCAAACTTATGAAAAAACAGCAAATTGCTGTGAAGTATCCTTGTTTCTATTAACTTAAACGAAAAAACTTTAAAAAAGTTGTCTGTTTAATTGTTTTCATGACAGGAAAAATTAATCAAATACCGTGCCAGAAAATAATAAGTGGTGGACAAACGGGTGTCGACCGTGGAGCACTGGATGCCTGCCTCGAAGATAATTTTGACTGTGGAGGCTGGTGTCCCAATGGCAGGCTGGCCGAAGATGGCAAAATACCTGAAAATTATCCCCTGAAAGAAATGAAAGAAAAAGATTACAGTTTCAGAACCCGTCAAAATGTAATTGATTCGGATGGAACACTGATAATTGCTCCGGCAAATTTAACAGGAGGGACAATACTCACCCGGCAGTATACAACAGAACAAAAAAAACCACTCCTTATTATTTCATCAGAACAAGATATTCAGTCCATTACTAAATGGCTAACAACCAACAACATAAAAACTATAAATGTGGCAGGCCCAAGGTTGAGCGAATGGAATGAAGGTTATCTGATTTCCTTCAGTATAATTTCGAAACTGATAAATGAAATCAAAAAAATTTCAACCGATATATAGCTCTAATCTGTTTGCTGCCAAAAAATAAATATCTTTGCGAAAATTTTACAGGAACCAATTATATTAATGGTTGTTAACAGGAATTAAATGGAGAATATTCGGAATTTTTGCATTATAGCACACATTGACCATGGTAAAAGTACGCTGGCCGACAGACTTCTGGAATTTACAGAAACAATTGGCGAACGCGAAATGCACGACCAGGTTCTTGACAATATGGATTTGGAAAAGGAACGCGGAATTACAATTAAGAGCCATGCCATCCAGATGGACTATTTGCATAAAGAAACAGAATATAAACTCAATCTGATTGACACTCCCGGGCATGTGGATTTCTCTTATGAAGTTTCGCGTTCGATAGCGGCCTGCGAAGGAGCACTGCTAATTATCGATGCTACCCAAGGAATACAGGCACAAACCATTTCGAATTTGTACCTGGCTATTGAGCATGATTTGGAGATTATTCCGGTATTAAATAAGATGGACCTACCTAATGCTATGCCCGAAGTAGTAGAAGACCAAATTATTGATTTAATAGGTTGTGACCATGAAGATATTATCCATGCGAGTGGTAAAACAGGAATGGGCGTTGAATCAATTTTGGAAAATATTATTTATAAAGTACCTCATCCAAAAGGAGATCCTGAGGCTCCGCTACAGGCCCTTATTTTCGATTCGGTTTTTAATTCGTTCAGAGGAATTATTGCCTATTTTAAAATTATTAACGGGCAAATTAGAAAAAAAGACCTGGTAAAATTTGTGGCAACCGGAAAGGAATATGATGCCGATGAGGTTGGTGTTTTAAAACTTGGTCTTGAACCAAAAACTGTTTTGGGCCCTGGTGATGTTGGTTATATTATTTCAGGAATAAAAACTGCCAAAGAGGTAAAAGTCGGCGATACAATTACCCATGTTAAAAATTCTTGCGATGCAGCCATTGAAGGATTTGAAGAGGTAAAACCAATGGTTTTTGCCGGAGTTTACCCAATTGATGCCGATGATTACGAAGACCTGAGAGCAGCCATGGATAAGCTGCAACTAAATGATGCATCGCTCACATTCGAGCCCGAATCATCTGCTGCGCTTGGATTTGGATTCCGCTGTGGATTTCTGGGACTGCTACACATGGAAATTATACAGGAGAGGCTGGAACGCGAATTCGACATGAATGTAATTACCACCGTTCCCAACGTGTCGTACCTGGTACATTTAACCGATGGCTCAACACAAACGGTGTATAACCCTTCCGGCATGCCGGCATCAACTACCATTGAAGAGATTGATGAACCATACATTCGTGCAAACATTATAACAGCATCGGATTTTATTGGTCCGGTAATGAATCTTTGCCTCGACAAAAGAGGTGAACTGGTAAGCCAGAATTACTTAACCTCAGAAAGGGCAGAGCTGATTTTTAATCTTCCGCTTGGAGAAATTGTGTTCGATTTTTACGATAAACTAAAAAGTATTTCAAAAGGTTACGCATCATTCGATTACCACATGAGCGGCTATAAACCTGCAAAACTGGTAAGACTGGACATTCTTTTAAATGGCGAAATGGTTGATGCTCTTTCTACTTTAATTCATTTCGATAATGCATACCCGTTTGGTAGAAGGATGTGCGAAAAATTGAAGGAACTTATTCCGAGACAACAATTCGATATTGCCATTCAGGCTGCCATTGGTGCAAAAATTATTGCCCGCGAAACCGTAAAAGCAGTTCGAAAAGATGTTACTGCAAAATGTTACGGAGGTGATATTACCCGAAAACGAAAACTGCTTGAAAAACAGAAAAAAGGTAAAAAACGGATGAAGCAGGTTGGCAATGTTGAGGTTCCGCAAAAAGCATTCCTTGCTGTTCTGAAACTGGATTAATCACAATTTCACTCCCGTAAAAACGCGAATTTTAACCAGAGCAAACTGCAATTACGTTAAGAGCTCCCCGCTTTCGCGGGGATGGAAGATCAAACAATTAATTTATATCCTTTACCGTGTACATTAATAATTTCAACGGTAGATTCATCTTTTAAATGTTTACGAAGCTTGGTGATGTAAACATCCATACTCCGGGCATTAAAATAATTATCATCAATCCAGATTGACTTTAAGGCGTAATTACGCTCCAGAACTTTATTGGCATTTTGGCAAAGAAGTTTTAATAAATCAGACTCTTTTGTGGTAAGTTTTACTGAGTTATCACCTTCTGATAAAGTTTGTTTTCTGGTATCGAAAGTAAACTTGCCAAGTGTAAATATCTGCTGAGTATTTGATTGACTCTCCTGAGATGTTCTTCTTAAAATAGCCTCAATTCTCATTATTAACTCTTCCATACTGAAAGGTTTGGTAATGTAATCGTCAGCTCCAAGTTTAAATCCTTCTAAAACATCTTCTTTCATATTTTTAGCCGTTAGAAACAGAATCGGAATATCGGCATTTACAATTTTGATATCCCTGGCAAGCGTGAAACCGTCTTTTTTAGGCATCATAATATCCAAAACACAAATATCGTAATGCTCTTTCATAAATCCTTTGTATGCAGCTTCACCATCAGGATACAGATCGGCATCGTACCCTTTTGCAATCAAATATTCCTTAAGTAATAATCCTAAATTCTCATCGTCTTCGGCAAGTAATAATTTTGTTTTTTGTTCCATGGTTAATTATTTATTGGTGGAAATAATATACTAAATTTAGTTCCTTTATTTACAGCGCTTTCAATTTTTATTATTCCATTATGTAAATCTATAATCTTTTTTACATAACTAAGGCCTAACCCGAATCCTTTTACATCGTGCACATTTCCGGTCGGTACACGGTAAAACCGATCGAATATCTGGGTATGATGTTCTTTAGGTATGCCTATTCCGTTGTCTTCAACTGAAATAATTACCTGTTCCTTTCTATTTTGTGTTGTAACTTTAATCTCCGGGTTTTCTCTGCTGTACTTCATTGCATTGTCGAGCAGGTTAAAAATTACATTTGTAAGGTGCACTTCGTCGCCCTTAACTACTGAATTTTGTGCAGAAGTATCTGTCTGTAATGTTCCGTTCTTGTTTTTTACCCGTAGTTCAAAGTTACCTGTTACATTGTCAACCATTTTATTTAGGTCAAATTCCCGCAGCTTCAATTTCAGCCTCCCTTCATTAAAAACAGCCATTTGAAGCACTTTTTCTACCTGGAAACTGAGCCGTTTGCTTTCCTGGTTAATCACCTTTGAAACGTGCTCAATGGTTGAAGGCGTATTTGAAACACTTCCGTCCTGTAACATCTGGCTGGCCAAAGAGATGGTCGAAATTGGAGTCTTCAGCTCATGCGTCATATTATTAATAAAGTCGTTTTTAATGTTCGACAGCTTTTTTTGACGGAAGATTACCATAATCGTATAAACAAAAATTCCGATAAGTAATCCTGTTAAAATTATGGTAGGTATTGTTGTTAATCCGGTTTGCTTCAATAAATACCCCGAACGTTTTGGAAAATAAACATTCAGGTAATTGGGTTGCGAACCGGCATAGTCGTTCTGAAAAAGTAGTTGAGAAGACTCACCTTTCTTTCTTCCTGAATTATAGTCTGGGGTCCCTGAAATAATTGTCTTTCTTCCAAGTGTAGCATTAGTCACGGCATACTTATAATCTAATTCAATTCCGGTTTGTGCCAAAGCTGCAGAAAGTAATTGATTTAATCTGGCTGTATCAACTCTTTCCTGAATAGGTCTGTCTTCTAAAAAAAGTATTTCGTAATTTTTCCAATGTACATCCC
Source organism: Bacteroidota bacterium (assembly GCA_039714235.1). Taxonomy (GTDB): domain Bacteria; phylum Bacteroidota; class Bacteroidia; order Bacteroidales; family Prolixibacteraceae; genus Draconibacterium. The sequence goes on from JBDLJS010000066.1 coordinate 14,430, forward strand.
TAAGCCACTGTTCTCTTCTTTCCTGGCTTTCCAAAGTACTGATAAGCAATTGATCGATACTCATTATAGAACCATTTGTTGGAACAGAATCCTGAATCTGCATTTGAAATTTTTCCTCAATAGTGCCGTAAATACTTTTTCCCGAATAACCAAATTTAAAACTCAACACCCCTTCTCCGATGTTGCTTCTTGGGAACACTCTGTTAAATTCATTCGTAATTCCTTTTGCAGACGGGAACCTGCCCTCTCTTGCGTATTTTCTAGCCAGATATTCCTCATCAGCTTCCAGTTGTCGCACAACCTGAACCAGGGCATTGTGAACCTGTTTATTAAACTGGTCTTCACGAATATCTGATGCAGACTTAATCATGGAGGTTTGAACGAAAATCAAACCTGACAGGACTATTGCCATCAGAACAATTAATGTTATTAGCATTTTACGGCTCATGCAACAAAGATAATTTTAAAGAAATGCTGTGGTTTGTACCATTAACATTATTTAACAGGATATGTTAAATTGTAAATTTTATTAACCAGAACGCTGATAAACGGGAAATTAATTCTCAATTTTTCACAATTCCTTCAAAACATTTTCAATTACAACCGGGAAATGTTTATACTCAAGTTCGTGTACCTTTTGTGCCACATCTTCTGGCGAGTCGGTTTCAAGCACAGGACATTTTGCCTGAAATATAATTCTTCCTTCGTCGTATTTTTCGTTTACAAAATGAATTGAAATTCCCGACTCCTTATCCTTATTTTCAACAACCGCTCTATGTACATTAATTCCATACATTCCTTTACCTCCGTATTTAGGCAATAATGCCGGATGAATATTAATTATGGTGAACTTTTTAACCAATTGCGAAGGAATTAACCATAGAAACCCGGCCAATACAATTAAATTCACTTTACGATTTCTTAATATTTCGGTTATTTCCCCAGAATGATAAAACTGTTCCCTGGTAAAAACGAAGGTTTCCACACCGAAACTCTCTGCTCTTTTTAAAGCATAGGCATCAGGTTTATTTGACCATAGTGAATCAATTTCAACCTCTTCATTTTCAGAAAAGTATTCAAAAATATTTTGTGCATTGGTTCCCGATCCGGAGGCAAAAACTGCAATTCTTTTATTATCCATATTAACTTCCTGTTTTTCTTTAGAACATTTGAATAAATCGTTCAAATTTAGGGGATTAGATTTCTCCCAAGCATTAATGTTTACATCTTTTTTAAATTTTTTCTTGGAGATATAACGCGTAAATGTATTACTTTGCAGCGAATTATTTAAAACAAAATTTAGTATTAATTAAAATTAAACATTATGTCTGACGTTGCAGCAAAAGTAAAAGCTATTATCGTAGATAAATTAGGCGTTGATGAGAGTGAAGTAACTAACGAAGCATCTTTCACAAATGATTTGGGTGCTGACTCGCTTGATACAGTTGAATTAATCATGGAATTTGAGAAAGAATTTGATCTCGCGATTCCGGACGATGAAGCAGAAAAAATCTCTACCGTAGGTGAAGCAATTGCTCACATTGAAGAAGCAGTTAAGTAAATATATCCAGAATACTTTTTTATGGAATTAAGACGGGTAGTTATTACCGGTATTGGAACAGTAAATCCTTTGGGTAATACCGTTGATCAGTTTTGGAATAACCTGGTAAACGGAGTTAGTGGGGCAGCGCCAATCGTAAAGTTTGATGTATCGAAACACAAAACCCAGTTTGCCTGTGAGGTTAAGGACTTCGATGCAACACAGTATATGGAGCGCAAAGAAGCCCGCAAATACGATTTGTACACACAATACGCATTTGCAAGTGCCCATCAGGCAATGGAAGATTCAGGATTAAACCTGGAACAAATGGATCATGACAGGGCTGGTGTAATTTGGGGAGCCGGAATTGGTGGCCTTCAGACTTTTTTTGAAGAAGTACAAAATTACAAAGAAGAAAATCCACGGTTTTCGCCATTTTTCATCCCTAAAATGATTGCCAACATTGCCGGAGGATTACTATCCATTAAATACGGCTTCAGAGGTCCTAACTTTACAACTGTTACAGCGTGTGCATCGGCATCTCATGCCATGATTGAAGCGTTTAACATGATTAGGTTGGGAAAAGCTGAAGTTATGCTAACAGGTGGTTCTGAAGCAGGGGTCAATATAGCAGGGGTAGCCGGATTTAACTCTATGAGGGCAATCTCTACCCGGAATGATGATCCTAAAACAGCCTCACGTCCATTCGATAAAGACCGCGATGGTTTTGTAATGGGTGAAGGTTCAGCTGCTTTTATATTTGAAGATTACGAAAGTGCCGTTAAAAGAGGAGCCAAAATTTATGCCGAATTTGGCGGTGGCGGAATGTCGGCTGATGCCTACCACATGACTGCCCCGGATCCGGAAGGAAAAGGTGCAAACCTGGTAATGAAATGGGCATTGGAAGATGCTGAGTTAAAACCTGAAGATGTTGATTATATCAATGTTCATGGTACATCAACTCCACTGGGAGACATTGCAGAGCCTAAAGCAATTATTAATACTTTTGGCGAACATGCATACAAACTTAGTATCAGTTCCACAAAATCGATGACCGGGCATTTGCTTGGTGCTGCCGGAGCCGTTGAAGGCCTTGCAAGTATTTTGGCAATAATTAACGGAATAGTTCCTCCAACCATTAACCACTTTACTGACGATCCTGAGATTGACAACAACCTGGATTTTACATTTCATGTTGCCAAAAAGAGGGAGATAAATGTTGCTATTAGCAATACATTTGGTTTTGGAGGACACAACGCAACTTTGGTTTTCAAAAAGATATAGGATAAACTGTGGTAAAAAAAATAGTACAACGAGTAAAACTCTTTTCGTCTGACCGAAAAGAGTTTTACTTATTTTTAAAAGACCTTCTTGGGTTTTATCCTCAAAACCTGAAGTTGTACGACCTTGCATTTATTCACAAATCGGCTTCCACTTTTGATTTTCAGGGAAACATGGTAAACAACGAACGACTGGAATACCTTGGCGATGCTATTCTGGGAGCAGTTATTGCCGATTTTCTTTACAACCGGTTCCCGCAGGAAGACGAAGGATTTCTTACCAAAACCCGCTCGAAACTGGTAAACCGCACATTCCTTACTAAACTGACCTTCGACATGGGACTTAACGTGTTTATCGATTCGAACACGACAAAAAACATTGACAAAAGCCATATTTACGGCGATGCCCTTGAAGCTCTGATTGGTGCCATTTATCTCGACAAGGATTACCAGGCCGCTAAATTCTTTGTAACAAAGAAGATTCTCTCCCAGTTTGTTGACCTGAACGAAATTGAACAGGAAGACACTAATTTTAAAAGTCAGCTGATAGAGTGGTGTCAGAAAAATAAAAAAGAGATTGTTTTTGAGACCACTGAAGAGACAAACGAAAAATTGAAACAACCTACATTTGTGGCTGTTGTTGAAATAGAAAATAAAGAATTAGGAAGAGGATCCGGAACATCGAAAAAGGAAGCTCAGCAGAGTGCAGCCCGGAAGTCGTTAAAAAAGCTGGGAGTGTTGTAATTCAACCTATAAAAATTCAGTAATTTTTTATAAAAAAGGCCGGTACAACTAATACCGGCCACCAATTCTGTTAAACAAACTATTTAATTGTTTCCAGGCAATTTGGACTTTATTATCTCTTTCAGAATAAAATAAAACAGCAGTGAAAATATAAATACGATAAACCCCCAGATTGGTGCATAAAAGCTTACAATTGCACCACCCATAACAATTTGAGGAGAAACATCTGCCGCCGCCCGAATTGCTTCCAGTGCCATCACAATACCAACAATTTGCGACAATAATCCAACAGCAAGTGAAACAGATCCGGCCATTATTATCAAATCGAGCTTTTTAAGATTAGCTTCTTTTTTTGCAAACACTTCAACTGTTTTCCAAACGGTTACAGCAAGCATTATCAGCCCCATTAATGAAATTACATTCATGTACGGACCACCCATTTTATAAAGTTCAAATAATTTCATGACATTTTGTTTTTAAAATTAATATGCCTGCAAACTACAAACAGAAGAAATAATTGAAACCATTTTATCGTCAAACAACACAGTTTCTAACCTTAACGACATTATAAAATTAAAAATACCAATTAAACGCCGGTTTTGTCATTCAACTTTATTTTCATGCATTTAGTCGACATTATTTCCAATTCTGTTAAATCCATTTTATTTTTCTACATTTAATAATGTAATGACCGACAAGTTTCAAAATATCATTTATTTGTTTAAAACTTCACGAACCATTAGAATTATCTGCCACATTGTTTTCTGGATAATAGTTGCAGCTTTTTATTTTTTCCTTTTTAACCGAAACAGCTCGTTTCGTGAGGCTACAATAATTTTCTCTGCCGGGCTGCTCCCGGTTGCCATTCTCGAAACCTATTTTTTCAATTATATTCTGGTTCCCCGGTTTCTGTGGCAAAAACGTTACGGAAGGTTCTTTTTGTTCAGTTTTTACACCATTCTGGTTGGAGTTTGGTTCTCGTTCCTTATTGTTTTTTATGCATTAATTTATATTCTGAACAACAAGGCCGCCATAGATCCGGCAATATTACAGCCTGAATTGCAGGTGATTACCTTAAATTTAATCGTATTTCTGGCCATTGCCATAAAACAGGTAAAACGGGCTTTTTACATGCAGCAGGAAAAAAATGAACTGGAAAAAACAAATTTGAGCACCGAGCTGAAATTAAAAGAGGCTGAATTAAAACTTTTAAAAGCCCAAATACACCCACATTTTCTTTTTAACACTTTGAATAATTTGTATGGGTTGACGCTGGAAAAATCGGAAGAAGCACCTGATTTGGTATTGCGTTTATCAGAAATTCTGGACTACATTTTATACCGTTGCGATGAAAAAAGGGTATTGCTTTCGGATGAACTAAAAAACCTGAAAAATTATATTGAGATTGAAAAAATAAGGTACTCAGAAAAGCTTAAAATGGAGTCAGAGTTTCCTGAGGAAACAAACAACCTGAAAATTGCCCCGTTGATTATTCTTCCGTTTATTGAGAATGCATTTAAACATGGCGTTAGCAATAATCCGGGAACAGCTTTTGTAAATTTAGCTGTGAAGCTCGTCGATGATACCCTGGTTTTAAAGATTGAGAACTCAAAAAATCGGGTCCGAAAAGATAAAATTGGCAATAACAGTGGAATTGGGCTAAAAAATGCACGCAAAAGGTTAGACCTTATTTATCCTGAAAAATACATCTTAACAATTGAAGATAAGGATGTAACTTTTTCAGTAAATTTAACTCTCGAACTGGAGGAATAGAATATGTACCGGTGTATTATTATAGACGACGAACCCATTGCAATCAGGGTGGTAAAAAATCACCTGGCGGCTTTTGCCGGGTTTGAGGTTGTTGCCGAGTGTGCAAATGCGTTGGAAGCTATGCCAATTTTATCAAAAGAAAACATCGATTTGCTTTTTTGCGATATTCAAATGCCCCAGATTACCGGTGTCGATTTTGTCCGGTCCTTGTCACATCCTCCAAAGGTAATTTTCACAACAGCCTATCGCGACTATGCGGTTGATGCTTTTGAATTGAATGTTGTTGATTATTTGCTAAAACCCATTTCCTTCGAACGTTTTGCAAAAGCAATTAACCATTTTCTGGAACTTGAATCTCATACAACCAACCGGCAAAATAACGATGAGGCAGAGACAAAAAGCCATGATTTTATTTTTCTGAAAGCCGATAAAAAACATTATAAAATAAACCTGGCAGATATTCTCTGGTTCGAAAGCCTGGGCGATTACGTTATTGCAATAACAACAGATAAAAAAATTGTAACCAAAGAACGGATTAGCCACCTGGCAGATGAATTACCCAAAAAGAAATTCATTCAAATTCACCGGAGTTATATTGTTTCAGTTGATAAAATTGAATCAGTCGGCCCCGGTTTTGTTGAAATAAATAAAAAGAAATTGCCCGTTGGCAGAAATTACAAACCAACTCTTACTGATTTAATGAAAAACACCCGATAAACTGATGATACGGTTTCAGTTTACAAACACCGAATTTTACAGCCGGTACGAACGGGCACGTACAATAGTTGATTAAAGCAGAGTGGGGTTAATGACAGTTGGCGCGGATATAAATGCACTTTGTTCGGAAAACACAAAAAGTTGTTCGGACTACCCCGGGCTTTGTTCAAACATGTTGCAAAGTCGTTCGGACTACTCCGCACTCGGTTCGAAGATAAACACGGGGCGTGCATTTAATCCGCCAACTGATTCATTGACAGTCGGGACTGAAACATTGACAGTCGCAGGCCGTTCAGAGAACTCCGCGAGTTGTTCAGAGAACTCCACGATTCATTCAGAGAACTCCGAGATTCATTCAGAGCACTCCAAGACCTGTTCGGAGTACTCCGCGGTTCGTGCAAAGAACACCCACTCAGCACTTTACAACAATCCAGGCAGTTTAGTCTGTAAATAGAAAAAATGGGAAAACACAGCGACAAAGGTTTGTTGAATTGATTTTATGTTTACTTTTAAAGCAGCTAAACCAAAAACAGCAGATTTTGAAAATGGTAAAACGACAGAGATTTATACGCATGTGAGTAAAAAGTCTCTTGCAAATACCAAGAGTCCTTTATGTAAATTTACTGAAGATAACAAACAGAATAACAACAACTTACAAAACTGACAAATAATAGTGTATATGTTGCATTGCAACTTACACATACGTTATAGCCAATATAAAAACAAGGATTGGTAAAAAAATGATACAAAAGAATCAAATACTGCAAAAAATAAAATACTCGGTTTATTTTGTATTAGTTGTTTTAGCTTTTTCATGTAACAGGAAAGTCAAATACAACTCAATTTCAATTACAAAAGGTGAATGTTCTAAGCTTTTCAATAATTACCTTACGTCTCTGTCAGCAGGTGATTCGAGTGCCGTAAAAACATTTTGGAGTCAAAAATCATTGAAAAGACAGGGATTTTGGACTATTCACAACTATTTTTCTCCTTGGGGTGATCATGCAAATTGGAAAACAATAGCCACAGGAAGCATATTTGAAGTTCAGGACTTAAAATGTCATAATGATTACTGCATCGCAGAAACAAAATGGATACCGAAAGATACATCAATGTACAAAATAAGAAAGCTGAAATATTATATAATTAATGAGAATAACAGTTTTGTGCTTATTAATCCGATTGACTTTTTTACCGGTAATTGGAAATTGTACAGCACGAAACATATTGTATTTCATTATCCGCCGGAGATTGAAATCAATAATTACATTGATGAAATTCATTATGCAGAAAAAGAGTTCTCTAAAGCACTAGAGCTATTCGATGTTCAATTGGATCGAAAAATTGATTTCTACAAAGCTCGAAATGATAGGGAATGTGGTAAATTGATGAATTTTGGTCCCGTAAACGGCTATGTTCTAATGCCTCAGAAAGAGGAGAGTTCATTTGGAAAAGAAATATGGTTCGTGGCCTCTTCTTCATTTGTTAATCATCACGAATTTATCCACGTTATTACAGGCCTTCTCGGAATCCCTTTTGATAACCCGTCAATTACCGAAGGGTTGGCATGTGCATTTGCCGGAGGTTTTCATACGAAACCAGAATTTGTTATAAACGATGCTCGAAACCAGATTATACAATCATTTCATTATCCGCTTAGGGAACTTCTCACCATGGACGAGCAAACTTTTAGTACAAATAATTATATCGGATATGCGCAGTCCGGTTCTTTTATTAAATATCTCTATGACCAATACGGTATAGAAAAACTCAAAGAATTATGCTTCATGCCTTTGTCGCAGAATGAAATAATTTCCACTATTGAGTCAAATTATGGTAAAACATTTGATGAGATTGAAAAAGATTGGGTAACATATCTTCTCACTAAGGAAATCCCTGAGATAGGAACTTCGATTCCTGGTGATGCAAAAACGGTTTTTTCTATGTCTGATGTTGTTGGAGATGACACCGGAGATGGTGATTATACATATCCGAAATATGATGATTATCCTCCGGGTTGTTTTGACCTGAAAAACTTTGAGGTGCTGAAAGATAAGAGTAATACTTATTTTCGTATTGAATTTGCAAAATTAAAGAAACCTCTTGTTTTCGGAGAAGATAATCGGGCAGAAAAATTTGTAGTAGGTTGCATCATTGCTATTCAACAAGGAAAAAATAAAAAGATGCATCGCCAAAAATATTGTCACGGTGTAAAATTTTCCAATGATGAGGGTTATGACTTAAAAGTGAATGTCGGGACAAATGTTTCTCTGACAAACAATTTTGGAGAGACTGTTTTTTCAAGTCCCGAGATTGTGAATAAAATATCTGACTACCAAAAGAACACTATTAAGTTTTCGGTCTCGTCCGATTTGATTGGTACACCTGTGGAAGATTGGAAGTATTTCGTGGGAACATGCCTGATTAGTAACAGAATAATGAATTTTCTTGGAGAGCCTGTACAGGTTTATAAAAATCCTCCGTATCAAGTATTCATAGGTGGTGGGAATTATGATTTCGGAAACCCGGCATATATGGATTTACTTCTTCCTGAAGGAAAAAACCAAACAGAGATTTTATCAGCATATTCTACAAATATTGATAGTTCAGCTATTGTTCCTATGGTTGGACATTAGCAGTATTTACCAGAGGTTGATAATTTTACTTAAAAGGATTTACGGATGTAAATGGTCTCTTCAAAATATATGATGTAAAGAAACAATCTTTCAAAAGGAACGGTAAAGATTTTTCTCCTGAGTCACATTTTTTTGAAAAGAATGGAAATACGGTTTTTGTAAATAATAAAGCAGATGATTTTATTGAAACTAAATTTTTCAGTCACACAGATAATAGAATTGCAATACTTTTTGATAAAATAAAAAACTCAGAGGCAGATACGAATTTTGGTCTTTCAGATGACGATATGCCAATTTTACAACATTTTGTCTCAATAATGTTTTGGCGCGTTCCAACCAATTACGAACAAATAAAATATTTGTTGAAAACAAAAGACTTAAAAGCATTCGGACTAATTCTAAAATCAACTAAAACTGGAGAAGAAGTCAAAGATGAAAATTTTGAAAATAAGCTAAGAAATGACCCAAATTTTTTCAAAGCGATTAAACATATTCTTCCGTACATAACATATAAAAGACTTTTTGATTGTAGAACACCTCTAAGATTACAAACTGTCCCAGAACAATTACCAGCTATTTGCTCAGATAATCCTGTAATCTTTGAAGAATCAATATTCCCTGATTTGTATTTTGATGATTTCATATTTCCTATTTCTCACAAACATATTTTTATAAGAGGAAAAATTAGAGATGATGTTTATAATACCATCAAAATAAAGATTGATTTGATTTTACTAAAACAAGCTAAGAAATACGTTAGTTGTACAGACCAACTTTATATTGAAATGTTAAATAAATTGTTCGATGATAACTACAACTCAATCGATGAATTGAAAAAAGAAGTATTTAATGAGTTAATAGAAAAATAATAAAAACACGTGCTATAACAAAGTACATATTTCAGAGCGGGGTTGGTGCGGTTAGCAACTGCGGATTCTCGCATCACAGTTCAGTCCTAGCGGACATGAACGCTCTCCGAAATCCGCTCCGCAACATGTACCAACCGTT
>JBDLJS010000067.1:0-23753 GCA_039714235.1 Bacteroidota bacterium
TATTTCAATAAAAGCTTTCCAGGTTTTTATTAAGCGTTATAGCGATCTTTCAATTTCATTAAAAGAAAAAGAAAGTGATGATGCAAGAAAAAAAGAGTTGCAAACAATAGCAGAAAACTGCGAATTAATTGCTCATCAGCCACCACGGAATTTTTACCAGGCACTGCAGTTAACCTATTTTATTCAGCTTGTTTTACAAATAGAAAGTAACGGCCATTCGGTTTCGTTGGGAAGAATGGATCAATACCTTTACCCATTTTATTTAACCGACAGGCTTACCGGAAAGATATCGGAAGAGTTTGCTTCCGAACTTCTGGAAAACACGTGGATTAAATTGCTTTCCATTAATAAAATTCGTCCCTGGTCGCACACCCGTTTTTCTGCCGGAGGACCTCTGTACCAAAATGTTACCATTGCTGGGCAAACAACCGATGGCAGCGACGCGGTTAACGAGTTAAGCTACCTCATCCTGCAAACTGTTGGAAACATGAAACTAACCCAACCAAACTTGTCGGTTCGTTTTCATAAAAATATGGATGACAATTTTATGAAGGAGTGTATTCGTGTTATAGAAAAAGGATTTGGTATGCCTTCGTTTAATAACGACGAAATAGTTATTCCTGAATTGATAAAATTAGGCGTTGAACCTGAAGATGCTTTTAATTATTCGGCCATTGGATGTATAGAAATTGCTGTTCCCGGGAAATGGGGCTACCGGTGTACAGGAATGAGCTTTCTAAACCTGATGCGTGTTTTCCTTGCGTCAATGTATGACGGGCTGGACAAACAATCGGGTAAAGTCTTCCACAAGGGATTAGGAAATTTTAAAGATTTTAATTCTTTTGATGAGGTGTTTGAAGCATGGAAGCACCAGATAAAATATTATACAAAAAAGACAGTAGAAATTGATACGGCAGTTGACACAGCCTTGGAGGAAAATGTTCCAGACATTCTTTGCTCTGCTTTTGTTGATAATTGTATTAGCCGGGGGAAAACCATAAAAGAAGGTGGTTCGAAATACGATTTTGTTTCGGGCCTGCAGGTAGGAATTGCAAACCTGGGTAATTCGCTGGCAGCAATAAAGAAACTGGTTTTTGAGGATAAAAAGCTAAGCAAAGAGGAGCTTTTAAACGCCATTGAAACAAATTTTGAAGAAGAAGACGGTGAAAAAATAAGACAGCTGCTGTTAAATTTTGCACCTAAATTTGGAAACGACGATGACTATGTGGACCTTTTATTGAATAAAGCTTACATGGAATTTATAAACGAACTGGAAAACTATCACACAACCCGTTTCAATCGTGGCCCGATTGGATGCAAATATTATGGCGGAACATCAAGTATTTCGGCAAATGTACCAAGCGGCGCTGTTGTTCCGGCCACGCCCGATGGAAGAAAAGCTTACTCTCCGGTTGCCGAGGGAAGCTCACCATCGTCGGGAACTGATTTACTTGGACCAACCGCTGTTTTTAAATCAGTGGCAAAGCTGCCTACAGATAAAATTATGGGTGGTGTTCTGTTAAACCAGAAACTGGCGCCATCAACCATCGAAAAAACTTCGGATAAAGAAAAGTTAATCTCCATTATCCGCACCTTTTTTAAAGATTTAAAGGGCTGGCATGTTCAGTATAACATCGTATCTAAAGAAACCTTAATTGAGGCCAAAAAAAATCCTGAGAAATATCGCGATTTAGTTGTGCGTGTAGCAGGTTATTCTGCCTTTTTTACAAACCTGTCTCCCGATACTCAGGATGATATTATTGCAAGAACCGAACATTCGCTAAACTTTTAAATTATGACAAAACTACTTTGCGGCGTGGATATTGGAGGCACTAAATGCTCTATCGTTTTAACCAATACTAAAGGACAGATAGTGGACAAAATTTACACCTGTGCCCATGTTGAAAAAACAGAGAACGATTTGGTTGCTTTAATTACTCAACAGATAAAAGAGCTGTTTAAAAGAAATAATTTACACGAAACCGATGTTTTAGGAATTGGAATTGGTTGTGCCGGACATATTCGTCACAAAGATGGAGTTATCATCACTACTTCAAATCTGAAAGGTTTTAAAAACTACCCACTTCGTGAAGCATTCCAGTCCGGTTTTTCAATACCTGTTGTTTTGGATAACGATGCAAATGCGCAGGCTTACGGCGAATACAAATTTGGAGCCGGGAAAGGGTACGACGACATGATTTTTTTAACCATAAGCACCGGAATTGGAGCCGGGCTCATTTTAAATAAAAAACTTTACCGGGGCGCAACAGGTACTGCCGGCGAGTTTGGTCACACCATTGTAGAGCCTGACAGCAAATTAGTATGTTCGTGTGGTAATAGGGGTTGTTTAATGGCCGTAGCTTGTGGAATGGCGCTTCCCTATTTATTTGAACAAAAACTAAAAGAGGGAAAACAAAGCAAGCTAAATCTGCCATCCAATTTTGATATCTCAAAGCTAAGCGGGCAGCTTTTAAAGAAGGGTCTGGAAATGGATGACCCGGTTTCGAAAGAAATAATTTCAGACAGCGCTTACTATGTTGGCCTTGGATTATACAATATTTTTCAGGCATTAAATCCACCTTTAATTGTTCTGGGTGGAGGATTAACCAACTGGGGTGATTTTTATCTGGATAAAATAAAATCAACTTTTCACAGCCTGGTGCGCGATATGATGTTTGACCCAGTTGAGATTGTAATTTCGAATATGGGCTCCGATGCAGGAGTGACAGGAGCTGCAGCGCTTACTTTAGAATAAAATGTTAAACGAAAGACAAAATAAAATACTAAAAATTCTGGGTAAAGACGACCAGATATCGGTTAATATACTTGCCGAAAAGTTAAATGTTTCATCAGTAACTATACGCCAGGATTTAAAATTTCTGGAAACTGAAGGATTGCTAAAAAGAGTTCATGGAGGAGCAGTTCTAAAAGATGCAGATAACTTGCAGAACCGGTTGGGTCTCAATTACGAGAAGAAATTAAGAATTGCTAAAAAAGTGGCCTCTTTTGTAAATGAAGGAGAAACTATTCTTATTGAATCGGGATCGGTAAATGTGCTTCTTGCCCGTGAACTACTTAAAATTAAAAAAGTTACAATAATTACTACCAATGTTTACATTGCCCGGCAATTCAGGAAAAACCAGCAGGCTAATATTATAATTCTTGGAGGGATATACCAACACGACAGTGAAACCATGGTTGGAAAAATAACAAAAATATGTATCGACCAGATAAACATTGATAAAGCATTTATTGGGATTGATGGCTATAATACGGAGTCAGGATTTACTATTCGGGATCTGTTCAGGGCCGAGATCTCAAGTTATATTCTTCAAAAGGCAAAAGATGTTTTTATCGTATCCGACTCAAGCAAGTTTGGAAAAACTGAATTGACAAATATCTGTTATCCAAAAGATGTTCAGCATCTTGCAACCAATGACGACTTAAATTTAAAATTTCAACATGAGTTTAAAAAAGCGGGAATTGATTTAATCTTAGCCTGATTTTTTAGGAAATTAATATGAAAATTCAAGCCTATCTAGTCCGTTCTGAACATCGTTATCCTGCATGAAAAGATCCCATAACAAACCACTTCTGTAATTTTCAATCATCACCACAATTGGCCCCTGGTCGATTGCCAGGTATCGTTTGGGCCACCAGTTGTATTCCTCGCTAAATGCATCGTAAAAGCCGTATGGCCCCAACAGTTTATCTCCCAAATCCTCATGAAAATGACGAATTACCGGCATTACTTCTTCCGGTGCATAAGGCATGGAAGACAGAGCTGCGGTGGGTGAGATTATACCGGGATCCAAACCTGGTCTGTGCCCGGCATAACCCGTTTCATTGTATTTTGGGACTGGTTTAACACTGGTCTCTCCATTTAAATACTGAACAGCTCCCGGAACAGAATAACTGGCAGTCAGCCCCCAGCAGTCAGCCCCATAACCTTTGTAGCCATGCGAATTCTCGATGCAGTGTTGCCTGTTAATTTTCGTATGCGCAACATTATGTTCCCAGTAATCGGCATACTTGTCGGATAAACCTCTGGGATCGAGGCCCAAAAATGAGTAATGCGACCAAAACAACGGGCCGCCACTCTCCAATGCTCCGTTATGGTTTAATGAAAGAGTAAATCCAAATTTTTGATGATCGCCAGTAATATCGCCTGACCGGGCCCATCCCTGATGATAAGTCTCAGGACTAATCGGGTGAGTGGGAGAAGAAGCTCCCAAAACATAAGCGATTAAACACTCGTTGTATCCTTCAATTCCGAAATTCATTTTCCAGTCATGGTTTGGCGACCAATGCCAGTAAAGGATATTCTGATTATTCTGGTACCAGTCCCATTCTACTTCACGCCAGATTTTATCAATTTTATTTACCAATTTAACCTCTTCGCTGCTACCATTAATAAAGTATTGTTTAACGGCAATAAGTCCCTGAATTAAATAAGCTGTCTCAACAATATCTCCACCATCGTCGAACTGGCTAAACGGCTTTACTTTTCCTGTTTTTCCATTCAGCCAGTGTGGCCATGCTCCATGAAAACGGTCGGCTTTTTCAAGGAAGTCAGTAATTTGAATAAAGCGCTGTAACCCTTGTTCACGGGTTATAAATCCACGTTCAATTCCAACTAAAATCGCCATCAAACCAAAGCCGGTTCCTCCGGTGGTAACCACGTCTTTATCATTCTCCGGATCATCAACATGATACCGCTCGCGGGCCATGCCGGAATTGGGTTCGGCTCCTTCCCAGAAATACTGAAAAGTAAGGTATTGAACAGAATCAAGTAGCTCTTTGTCGGAAAGAGTATTGGTTAACTCTTCATCCTCCGGGCTATTTTTACACTGAATAAAACCAAACAGAAAAACGGATACTAAAACTGAAAATTTAAATAGCCTCATGGTCCGGATTACTTTTAATTTCCTATAAAGATAAATAATTGAACACAAATTTGTTATTGAAAAAGAAACTCTCGAAATTTATATATTGTTGATGTTATGGAATAAGAGATTATGTGTTACGATATAAAGACTAAAGTTGAAACTGCCCTAAAAAGGGCACAGCATTACAACAATCAGGAGGCCATTCAAAGGCTAATGGAGCAATTCCATCCGTTTTTAGAGGATGAATATTTTCATGTATCGGGTTTTGAACACCCTGAAATTCTGGTATATACCGACGAGAACTTCGATGCCCCAATTGCTGCAGTTTGGGGATTAATTCCTTTTTGGGTAAAAAATACCGAACAGCAATTGAAACTATGGAACAACACAATTAATGCCCGGGGCGAAACCATTTTTGAGAAACCTTCGTTTCGCTCGTCGGCCAAAACCAAACGTTGCCTTATTTATGTGGATGGATTTTTCGAGCACCACCATTTCAGAGGCAAAACCTACCCTTTTTATATTCAGAAAACAAACTACGAACCAATGGTTTTGGGCGGCCTGTGGGATGAATGGCTAAACAAAGAATCAGGCGAGTTGGTAACCTCGTTCACTGTCGTTACCACTGTCGGAAACGATTTAATGAGCAAAATTCATAATAATCCAAAGCTAAAAGGGCCACGTATGCCCCTGGTATTGACAGAGCAGGATGCTGACGAGTGGCTGAACGGAAATACTGAACAGGTAAAAAAACTAATTGTACCTGCTCCGGATAAAATTTTTAAAGCTCATACAGTGCGACGAATACGAGGTAAAAAAGCAGTTAGAAACTCTCCTGAGACAGTCGAAGAATTTATTTATCCCGAACTAAAATTCAGGGCATAAAAAGGCTGCTCCGAATTACTCTTTAGGAGTCAGCTTCAATACCATTCCCGGATTATTCAGCACAACATAAATTGCCCCGTCGGGCCCCGTCGAAACATCACGGACACGGCCTTGTCCCTTTAAAATAACCTCATCGTGCATAACCCTGTCTTTTTCCAGGCTCAGCAAACGTACCTCCTCGTATTTTAAAGCACCAACCAATAATTTATTCGTCCACTTTTTGAATAAGTTACCACGATAAAAGTCTAACCCACAAACAGCTATGGATGGTTTCCAGTAAAGATTGGGTTGTTCCATTCCGGATTTATGAGTCTCTTCGGTGATTATAGTTCCGTCGTAATTTTTACCGTAGGTAATGGTTTCCCAGCCATAATTTTTACCTGCCTGAATCAGGTTCAATTCGTCTCCACCCATGGGGCCGTGTTCTGTCGTCCATAGCTGCCCGGTTTCAGGATGAATAGCCATGCCCTGGATGTTACGGTTACCCAGCGAAAACAGCGAAGGCATTGCATCTTCTTCTGCCAAAAACGGATTGTTTTCCGGTATACCTCCGTCTTTCTGAATCCGATGAACCTTCCCGTTTGGCAGTGTATTATCCTGTGCCTGGTAACCTGCACCCCTGTCGCCAATAGTAAAATAAAGGTATCCCCACGGGTCGAACACAATACGGCATCCATAATGGTGACGGGTAGTGCGGTATGTTTCATGAGGCGCTTCAAAAAGAATTTCCTGATTTACCCATGTGTGATTTTCAATTTTTCCGCGAACAATACGTGTCATTGCCGGCGGACGTTTTTCCCCGGCTACATTTTCCAGAACATGGCTGTATGCCAGGTAGATCCAGCCATTCGCGTCATAATCAGGATCAACTGCAACATCCAGCAATCCTCCCTGGCCTTCGTGTAAAACTTTAGGAGTATTTTTAACCGGTTCAGGAAGCAGATTCCCGTTTTCAACTATTCTTAAACGGCCTGGCCGTTCGGTAATTAAGGCTGTTTTTTTATCAATAAAATCTATTGCCCACGGAATTTCCAAACCATCGGCAAAAATTTCTGCACGTATATCGTAATCAAAAGTTTCAAATTCTTTTACAACAGCTGGTTTTTTTACACCTGCTTTGTTTTCCGATTCGCGGATATATTTTACAATGGCCCTGATTTCAGAATCTTCCATCGTTTTTTCGAAAGAAGGCATTCCCAGATGAGCCATCCCGAATTTAATATTTCGGAATATATACCCATCCTCAGCGCCATATTGCCAAACACCGTCAACCAGGCTTGTGCCAAGGCCTCCTGACAGGTCGGCACCATGGCAAATTGCACAGTTTTTTTCATATAAAATATCTCCGTCCTGCGCGTTAATATTTGAAACTAAAAAAGATAAAAGCAGAATTAAAATCAGTTGTCTTAAAGTGAATACTAATGATTTCATAATTGTTGATTTAGATTACAATAATCAATTACGAAATTAAAGTGAATTTGTTCAAATCAATAATATTGAGTAAATCGCAGACATATAAAACAACTTACTAAAAAAATTTAGAAATGAAATCTTTACTTTCATTGATTATTACTCTAATAACCTTATACCCTGCTTACTCCCAGTCAATTACAACAAACATTGTTACACACAACAAAGTAACCATTGTAACCAATCCCAAAAAAGGAGAAAACAGCTTTACGCAATGGGGTGTTTTTCCTCTTGAAGCCAAAGAGGTAAGAAAGATTACCATGAAAGTTACACTGGCTTATCCTACCGACAGGGCAATTGCCCACTGGGATTACATGGATCGCATAAAAATTCTTCGAAAAGGTGGTGCGAAAGGCGAAAATATTAATTACGAAATTGGAAGGATGCTCACACCATACGGAAGCAACTTCAAGGAAGACTGGAGTTATACCTGGAAAGTTGACGTGACCGATTTTGGAGCTTTTTTACGCGATAGTGTAGAAATTGAATACATTCATTCGGGTTATGAATCGCCGGATTTGGGATGGGATTTAACCATTGATTTTGAATTTCTGTTTGGGCCGGTAATTGCTGATTTTATCTCTGTTAAAAAACTTTGGGATGGTGGATTTCAATACGGTAATCCCGATAATGACATTGAAAACCACCTTGACGAAAGGCAAATAACCAGGAAAGAAGGCAGTTCATTTGGCAGGTTTCGTATTCAACACACCGGACATGGAATGGACCGCCCCAATGGGTGCAGCGAATTTTGCAGCCGCTGGCGCGAAGTAGTTTTCGATGGCAAAGTGGTCGACCACCGCGATATGTGGAAAGATTGTGGAGACAATCCGCTCTATCCGCAGGGTGGAACCTGGATTTACGACAGGGCGTACTGGTGTCCCGGCGATTTGCAGGTACCCGATATTATCGATGTGCCGTTGACAAAACCTGTCCACACTATCGACTTGGATATGAAACCATTTACTGCAAACAATATCAACCAGCCAAAAGAGCAAATTACATCGTACCTTTTCCAGTTTGCCGGGCCAAATCATAAAAACGATGTGGCAATTGAAGAGATAATTGCACCGAATAATGTAGATAATTACAATCGTTATAATCCAACTGGATTTAATCCGCTTATTAAAATCAGGAACCTCGGAAAAAAGGGGCTAAAATCCCTGACGATAAAATACAGAACCGTTGGATTTGAGGAAAAAACCTATAAATGGAAAGGAAGCCTGAAGTTTTACGAGACTGCAATTATTACGCTTCCCGGAGTGATTGATGCCAACCCGGGGCTTAATACTTTTTCGGTTGAACTGACAAAACCCAACAGGGCAAAAGATGAATGGAAAGATGACAACAAACTCGAATCAGAGTTTAACGATATTCCTACAATACCATCTGTAATTGTAGTTGATTTTATGACAAATAATAAGCCTAAAGACAATTCGCTTTTCATTGTAAACAGTGCAAACGACACGATTTACAGCAAATTTTCTGACGAACTGGAACCGGCAACAAAATATGCTGACACACTGAAACTGGCCGAGGACAACTACTACCTGATGCTGAACGATACCACAGGCGACGGACTGGAGTTCTGGTTTGAAGCACAATCGGGTTACGGAAGACTTCGCCTTAAAGACATCAACGGAAACCTCATTCATCTTTTTGAAAGCGACTGTGGAAACGGGCAGTTTTATGGATTCAGGGCCGATAACGAAGCAACCGTGGATACAATAGGCGAGCAACTTTCGGTAAATATTTTCCCGCGGATGGTAGAGGATTACCTTACCGTTTACACCACAACCAATAAAACATCGACTTTAAAATTAAGGATTACAAAAGACGGTGAATATATTGAACAACACGAATACACCAACATCAAAGATTCTGAAACCGGAATGGATGTTCGTCATCTGGAAAATGGACGTTATGTGATGGAAATATTTGTGAATGGCGAACACAAAATGAACCGGAGGTTTAATAAACGATAACTTGAATTCTTACCTTCTTTTACTGGCATTCTAAATGGAATTATGGGATTTCTGATTTTTACCACAGGGCTGAAGCCGCATTTCTGGTTCGACATGATGGAGTGGTTGTAAACATCAATCTATCCGTACCACTCACGTGTACGCCCCTGAAGGTTAGTTAACGTATCGATTGTAATATTTACATCGTTTACCACCTGAAAGTCGAACATACCCACACAAATAAAATCGGCACCGTTTTTAAATGCCCAGTCAAAGCCGTCTTCGGGTTTAATAGCACCGGCTGCCAGCACTTTAAATCCCATAACCGGAACTTTTGCACGTTCAACAAATTCAACCGTTTTGTCGGGAAACAAGCAGAAAAGGTTGTCGTGAAACTTGTTGTGGTCAGAATGTTTCTTTCCGTCCACTTCGAAGGGCTCACGATTCTCCCTGGCGTGGGCCGACCAGTAATTGTCGTGATGCATGGTTTTCATATAATAATCGGGGATGATTCCCTGCTCCTCGCAGATAATCAGCGAATCGACTGTGTGTGAGGCTAATCCGGCCACGTATCCCTGGCTTCGGATTCTGTCCAGCATTTTTTCAATTACGTCAATCTTATTGTCACGAACCAGCCAGTCGCACCAGTTGCCCTGAATCTGAATAATATCAACACCATAATCGATGGCTTTGTCAATATTCACAAAATAATCGTTGTTATCCATATCGGGGTGCACCTGCGAAATAACTTTGATTTTGCTCCCCGTCATTTTTTTGTATTTCACCATTGTTTCGTTCGTGGGGAACCCGATATTTATTGTATTTATCCCGGCCTTTTCAGCCAGCATCAGGGTTTCAAAAATTTTCTTTTCGGTATTGTATGCACGGAAAAGCGAAGGGACATAATGCAAATCTCTTGAATGTGCCCAGCCGCCTATCAGGTTTCCGCCTGCAACCAGGCGGCTAATTTCATGATTGCCAATCTTACCTTTTGGTAACTCACCTTTTAATTCGCTGATATCGGCTCCACCAATCTGGATTGTGGCCCCCGATAAAGTGTCCACACCAAATTTGCGGGTATCATGCAAAGCTCCCCAGCCCATAATTCCAAGTGCCGGAATAGTTGCCAGGTTTTTAAGTGCTTCACGCCTGGAGGTATCTGTCCCCGGTCCTGCCTCTTCTTTCTTTTTTAGCGAAAAAATTCTTAATGCATAAAGTCCGTATCCTTTTTCTTTTAGTAAAACAAGGATAACCAGTGCCAGCGCTTCAATAATATTTTTATTTACAATGTATAAACTACTCTCTGCCCCGCTCATTAAAGAACCTCCAAACGGCGGATGTGCAAAATAATAAAGCATTAAAAGAACAACTCCCGAAATGGATGAAATACGAATTGCCAAACCTAAAAACAGCCCCAGCCCAATTAGAATAAGTGCGGCAATATTTACCGGATCAACAACTTTCATTAATCCTTCCGATGTACCCATCCACTGATAAAAGGTAGAAAAAAGCCCGGTGGAATTTGATAAGAATCCGGCTGCGCTCCAATTTCCGGCTACTAATTTTGAAATGCCTTCAAACAGAAAGTGCCAGCCTATAGCTGTTCTGAAAATTGTGATTAATATCTTTTTCCAGTTCATGGTTTTAGGTTTGGTTTAAATTTAAACAACAAATTCTATAAATAACACTATTTTCAGCAAGTAATTAACGATGACGTATCCTGATTAAAAATTGCAGGATTAATAATAGTTTATGGTTTTACCGGGTAAAACATAATTTGTCTTCATTTTTATTGAAATATTATCTCATTTCCTATTTTTGTGATTCATAAAAATAAGATTTAAAATGACTAAAGAATTCAAGCCAACCAATTATAAATTACAATCGGTAAAAACAGGTAAAACTTTCGATGATAGCGGCTGGATGCTGGAAGCACCGGGAGAAACTGAACCCACTTTAATAAGGGCCATTTACGAAAAGAAGCAGCTTGACCTAAAAGACGATTCGTGGGGTTTGTACAAATTTGCCGACTGGCTGCCAATTGGCAGAACACTGAAAGGCTCTTCGGCGCCTGTTACTTACAAAAGCGTAGGACTTGCTATAGAGCTGGGGTTGAAAAATCTTTGGATAACTTTCAGCGGCTACTGGCCGGAAAAAGGTGCTACCATGAAAACCGGCTCGTTTAAAGAAACAGAAGCATACTCGGTTTGTGGCCGAATGACACCTGATATGGACAAAATTCTAGTGGTTGCATCAGCCGGGAATACTTCACGCTCGTTTGCAAAAGTTTGTTCCGACAATAATATACCGTTGCTTATTTGTGTGCCGGAAGACAATATTGGAGCACTTTGGTTCGACGAGCCTTTAAACGATTGTGTAAAACTGGTATGCAGCCGCACAGGCAGCGATTATTTCGATGCAATCCACCTATCGAACATTGTAGCCGGAATAGATGGATTTGTTGCAGAAGGAGGTGCCAAAAATGTTGCCCGGCGCGATGGAATGGCAACAACGATGCTTTCGGCAACCACTACGATCGGGCAAATCCCTGATTATTATTTCCAGGCAGTGGGAAGTGGTACAGGAGCTGTTGCTGCCTGGGAAGCTAACCTGCGATTAATCGAAGATGGCCGGTTTGGTTCAACAAAAATGAAACTGATGGTAGCGCAAAACCTGCCGTTTACTCCAATTTACGATGCATGGAAAATTGATTCAAGAGCAATGTTGCACATCGATAACATTGAAGCCCGGAAACAGGTGGAAGAGATGGATGCAAAAGTGCTCTCGAACCGAAAACCTCCCTACCCCATTGCCGGAGGATTGTACGATGCACTTAAAGATTCGGGTGGCGAAGTTTTACGTGCAGATAATCAGCAGGCACGAAAGGCTGGTGAATTATTCAAAAATACAGAAGGAATTGACATTCATCCGGCGGCAGCGGTAGCAACTGCAACACTAATCGAAGCGGCAAAAAACGGAACAGTTGATAAGAATGCAACAATAATGCTGAACATTACCGGTGGCGGAGAAGAAAAATTCAAAGCAGAAAACAACCTTTTCTATTTAAAACCGGAAATAATTTTTGATATCGATCCGGACGAGGATGAGGTAAAATCGAAAATTTCGGCCCTTTTTAAATAACAAAAGAACCAAACAACTTAATTAACACCCCAATTTGACAAATATGCCGCCTTAGTTTGTAGGTGAATGTGGTATTTTCGTTGTCTGTATTATAAACGATTATAAATCAAACTAAATATTTTGTTTATGAGCTATCTTAAACCAGCTATTAAGCTTGCCGCAATTCTGCTAAGCTTTGTGGTTGTTTCGTGCAACCAATACACCGATTACTCAAATGTTACTTACGAAGAACCTAACCCAAAACCATGGGAAGATCCGGCAATTTGCCAGGTAAATAAAGAAGCACCACATGCAAATTTTATTCCGTTTGCTTCGGTTGAACAGGCACGTACGGAAGACAAATGGCAATCGCCGCTCATTCATTCACTAAACGGAGTGTGGAAATTCAACCTTTCTCAAAATCCATCGGAAAGGCCATACTGGTTTTTTATGGATGATTTTGATATACGCAAATGGAAAGAAATTCAGGTACCTGCAAACTGGGAAACTGAAGGTTTCGATTATCCTATTTATACCAACGTAAAATATCCGCATGCTAAAACGCCGCCGCTGATTCAGGAGCATTATAACCCGGTTGGTTCGTATAAACACGCGTTCGAAGTTCCTGCAGAGTGGAAAGAGAAAGACATTATCCTGCACTTTGGGGCAGTGAGTTCGTGCATGAACCTTTGGGTAAATGAACAATTTGTGGGTTACAGCGAAGACAGTAAAACTCCTGCCGAATTCAATATCACAAAATATTTGAAAGCTGGTGAAAATACTATGGCAGTTGAAATTTTCCGCTGGAGCGATGCTTCGTATCTTGAAGACCAGGATTTTTGGCGGTTAAGCGGAATTACACGCGATGTTTACTTGTTGGCCCGGAATAAACAGGCTATTAAAGATTTCCGTGTTGGCTCGTCGCTTGACGATTCGTATACCAATGGTTTATTCAGCCTGATTCTTGATGTGATAAACAATGGTGAACTTACTGTTGAAGCCGTTCTTTCGGATAACGGAACCGTTGTAAAACAATTTTCTGAAAAAACATCGGCAAAGTCAGTACAGTTCGAAGCTGAGATTCCAAATGTAAAACAGTGGTCGGCTGAAATTCCCAACCTTTACGAACTGGTTATAACAATAAAAAATACCGATGGAGTTGTTGAAGTAATTAAACAAGATGTGGGGTTCCGTAAAATTGAGATTATTGATGCAACGCTGCGCGTAAACGGCAGATATGTGTATATGAAAGGAGCCAACCTACACGAACACCACGATAAAAATGGCCATGTGGTCGACAAAGAGACCATGCTGAAAGACATTAAAACCATGAAGGAGCATAATCTGAATGCAGTTCGTACATCGCACTACCCGCAACCCGAATTATGGTACGAACTCTGCAATAAATATGGTTTGTACATTGTCGACGAAGCCAACATCGAATCGCATGGAATGGGTTATGGTAAAGAATCGCTGGCAAAAGACGAAGCATGGAAGGAGGCACATTTGTACCGCACAAAAAATATGTTTGAGCACGATAAAAACCAACCGTGCATTATCACATGGTCGTTGGGTAACGAAGCCGGAAACGGAGTAAATTTTTACGCAACTTACGACTACCTGAAATCGGTCGATCAAACACGCCCGGTGCAACACGAAAGGGCAAGACTTGAAAGAAACACCGACATCTTCTGCCCAATGTATGCCCGTATGGAGCACATGGAAAGGTATGCACTAACCAAGCCCGAAAGGCCATTAATACAGTGCGAATATGCCCACGCCATGGGAAACAGCGTTGGCAACCTGCAGGATTACTGGGATTTAATTGAAAAATACGATGTGTTACAGGGTGGCTTTATCTGGGACTGGGTTGACCAGGGACTGCTAACCACCAATGAAGATGGTGAAGAATTCTGGGCATATGGTGGCGATTTTGGCCCCGATACTGTTCCGTCCGATGGTAATTTCTGCAACAACGGGCTGGTAAATCCCGACCGTGCTGTTAAACCTCATCTTCTGGAAGTTAAAAAAGTATATCAGAATATTGGGTTCGATGCAGTTGATTTAAAAACCGGAACCATTTCAATTAAAAACAAATATGCTTTCATTAACCTGTCAGGTTTCAACTTTGAATGGGAAGTGGTTGGCGACGGAAAAGCAATAGACAACGGAATCCTTGGAAACATCGATTTGTCGCCGGGCGAATCAAAAAATGTCAGCATTGATTTTGCCGTGACTCCTGAACCGGGAGTTGAATATTTCTTAAATGTAAAAGCAAAACTTAAAGACAAATGGAGTTTGGTTGAGGCAGGTTCTG
Source organism: Bacteroidota bacterium (assembly GCA_039714235.1). Lineage (GTDB taxonomy): Bacteria > Bacteroidota > Bacteroidia > Bacteroidales > Prolixibacteraceae > Draconibacterium. Next base: position 14,646 of record JBDLJS010000067.1, read on the forward strand.
TTATGGCTGAAGAGCAATTTGAATTACCTGTATTTAAAGCTGCTCCAAAAGCAAACAAAGCTCAGTTTGTAACCCTAAAATTAAATGATGGCGATGCCTCTTCGGCAATTTTGGGAGATGGATTCTCGGTAACTTTCGATAAACTGGCCGGAGTAATTTCAAGTTTCAAAAAAGGCGAAACCGAAATGTTGACAAGTGGTCCAATCCCGAATTTCTGGCGTGCACCTATCGACAATGACTTTGGAAATAACCTACACAAACGCAGCCGTGTGTGGCGCAAAGCAGGCGAAAACCGAAAAGTATCGAATATTTCAGTAAAAGCTCTCAGCAAAAACACAGTTAAAGTTGTTTTCGATTTCGATCTTGTTAACGAAGAAGAGGTTAAAATTGCCGAATACAAATCGACCTACACTGTTTATGGTTCGGGCGATGTTGTGGTTGATAACAATTTTAAAATGACCGGAGATGAACTGCCGGAAATCGTTCGCATGGGAATGACCCTTGTGATGCCCCACAAGTTCGACCAGATGAGCTGGCTGGGTCGTGGTCCGCACGAATCGTATTGGGACAGAAAAACCAGTGCTTTTGTTGGATTATATAAAGGCAGCGTAGCCGATCAGTACTGGGCGTATCTTCGTCCGCAGGAAAACGGAAACAAAACCGATGTCCGCTGGATGACAATTACCGATGCCTCGGGCAATGGATTGCTTTTTGCCGGAATGCCATTGCTGGAAGTTAGCGCACACCACAACATTATGGAAGATTTTGAGTCAATGGAAAGAACAGACGGACGCCAGATTCCTGGAGTAGAAGTATTAAACCGTCATACAACAGACGTAAAACCACGCGACCTTACTTCGGTTAACATCGACTACAAACAAATGGGCGTTGGTGGCGACAACAGTTGGGGAGCATTAACTCATGATGAATATCGTTTAACAGAAAAAGAATACAGTTACTCATTCAGAATGAGGGCGATTACCGGTGAGGACGACCCGGCAAAACTGGCTAAAATGAAATTATAATTGCTCAATAATTGATTTTTAATTCCGTTTAGAGAATGTAACTTTGGCGCAAACTCAAAAAAATGGAATTTAAAAACCTGACTTTTTTATTGTTGTTACTTCTTTTTCTGGGTATACCGATTATTTTGGGTATACAAAAGAAGGTACACTTTGTTGACAGGTTCCGTTATATTTTGCCGGCTGTTATTTTTACTGGTGCCATTTATATTACCTGGGATATTCGTTTTGCCGAACTGGGAATCTGGAACTACAATCCCGATTATTTATCAGGTATATCAATGCTGAACTTACCCGTTGAAAAATGGTTGTTGTTTGCGCTTGTTCCTGTTAGCAGTATATATATTTATGAGAATTTAAAAATCAGGTTAAACCGATTTGAAAAACACAATATTTTTGTTGTAATTAGTTTAGTATTACTCGTGGTTTTTGGATTGCTGGCCTTTTATTCGCGACAGAAACTCTATACCTTTTTTACATTTTTTCTGCTGTTTATTTATTTCGGCTATAATGTTTTCAGAAACCGGTTTAAAAAGTATTATGCCACTTTTTATTTTACGTACCTGTTAACTTTGGTGCCCTACATCCTGGTTTCCGCAATATCAAATTCGTTACCTGTAAAATCGTTTAATGCAGATCATGTTACCGGAATTGCATTTTGGGGAATACCGGTTGAGAATACCGGCTACCTTTTTCTTCTTTTGTTTATAAATATTACCATTTACGAATATCTTAACGAACGTCGGTTTTATTAATTGCTATGACACTAATTTACAATATTGGAATATTTCTCTATTCACTGTTGATAAAACTTGCAGCACTTTTTAACGAAAAAGCAAGGCTTTTTTCGCGGGGAAGAAAAAACTGGAAGATAGCGCTGCAACAAAAGATTGAAACAGATGCCCGTTACCTGTGGTTTCACTGTGCGTCGTTAGGTGAGTTTGAACAGGGACGTCCGGTAATCGAAGAAATAAAAAAACAGTTCCCTGAGTATAAAATTGCTTTAACCTTTTTCTCTCCGTCAGGTTACGAAATCAGAAAAAATTACGACGGGGCCGATATTGTAGATTATCTTCCGCTCGATACAAAAAGCAATGCAAAATCTTTTATCGACATTCTGAAACCTGAGAAAGTATTCTTTATTAAATACGAATTCTGGTACAATTATATTACTGAATTAAATAAACGAGAGATACCGCTGTACATTATTTCTGCCATTTTCAGGGAAAATCAATCATTCTTTAATAATACACCCTGGGGAAAATGGTACAGGAAAATATTGAAAGGATTTGCCCACTTTTTTATTCAGAACGAAAAGTCAGGCGAATTGCTGCAAAGTATTGGATTAACGAATTTTACCATTTCGGGCGACACCCGTTTCGACCGTGTAGCAGCCATAGCAAATGGTGTAAAACAATTTCCTATTGTTAAAAAGTTTAAGGGAGAACAGCCTTTAATAATTGCCGGCAGCACTTGGAAGCCTGATGAAGAGCTGCTTGCAGAGTTTATTAACAAGAGCCAAGGTGTAAAGTTTATAATTGCCCCTCACGAAGTTTCATCCACAAATATTAACAGAATTCACCAATTGTTGAAAAAACCGGTAATTTCTTTCAGTAAAGTACAAAATTCCGACATCACACGGTTTGATGTGTTGATAATTGATTCAATCGGGATACTTTCTTCACTGTATCAATACGGAAACATAGCGTACATAGGGGGTGGCTTTGGTGTTGGCATTCATAACATACTCGAAGCAGCTACTTTTGGCATGCCAATTTTATTTGGGCCAAATTTTAACAAATTTAAAGAGGCGGTCGACCTTGTTTCCGAAAATGGAGCAATAAGCATCGAAAACTATAATCAACTGAGCGATAAACTTAAACAGCTTCTGGACAACAAAAAACTTCTGAAAAAGAGTTCAGAGATCTGTAAAAATTACGTAGCAAAAAATGTGGGATCAACAAAGCTTATCATAAAAAAAGTTTTTAACACATAAATATAAAATGCACGGTTTTTGTTAGCATTTTTCTACTCCGAAAATTTGATTTCTATATACAATTTCTAACGAACTAAATTTATCTTCCGGTAACGACAAATTTTCTTTTTGGTAAACTTTTTTCAGCTATCAAATATGTAACTCCCTTACAGCCTGCAATATAACATTTCAAAGTTGATAACTTTTAAATTCTTTTTACAAAAAAAGCTTCCAAAATATTGGATTGTATTTTATCTTGCGTATCACTTTCGCCATGAAAAAAAAGCAAGGAAATCAGAACTAAAAAAATTAAACGTTTCACACTCAATTAATTGTTAAAAATGATGCAAAGCGAAGTATCTGTTAAATCCCCGGTGGGCAAAAAAATATACTCACAGGAAGAAGCCATAAATGCCTCACTCGAGTACTTCAAAGGAGATGATTTAGCTGCCAGAGTATGGGTAAATAAATATGCCCTTAAAGATTCTTTCGGAAATATTTTTGAGCTAACCCCTGACGATATGCACAGGAGGTTGGCCAAAGAAATAGCCAGAATTGAAAATCATTATCCGAATCCGTTAACAGAGGAGGAAATTTACGGCGTTTTAAAAGGATTCAAATATATTGTGCCCCAGGGTGGCCCTATGACCGGAATAGGGAACAGTTTTCAGGTTGCTTCGCTTTCCAACTGCTTTGTGGTTGGCAACGACGGTGATTCCGATTCGTATGGCGGAATTATGAAAATTGATCAGGAACAGGTACAGTTAATGAAACGTCGGGGCGGGGTTGGACACGACTTGTCTCATATCAGACCCAAAGGTTCGCCGGTTAAAAACTCGGCTTTAACATCTACAGGTATTGTTCCGTTTATGGAACGTTATTCCAATTCAACACGCGAGGTTGCACAAGACGGAAGAAGAGGAGCCCTTATGTTATCGGTTTCGGTTAAACATCCTGATTCGGAGAGTTTTATCGATGCCAAAATGGAGCAGGGAAAGGTAACCGGTGCTAACGTTTCTGTTAAAATTCAGGATGACTTTATGAAAGCTGTTGAGGCAGGAACTCCTTATACCCAACAATATCCCGTTACTGGTGAATCATCATACAACAAAGAAATAGATGCTACCAAGCTTTGGCGAAAAATTGTAAAAAATGCATGGCAATCAGCCGAACCGGGAATTCTGTTTTGGGATACGATTATAAATGAATCGGTACCTGACTGTTATGCAGACCTGGGCTACCGTACCGTTTCGACCAATCCATGTGGCGAAATCCCGTTATGTCCTTATGACAGTTGCCGTTTATTGGCCATCAATCTATACTCGTATGTTGAAAAACCGTTTACTAAAGAGGCAAAATTCAATTTCGAATTGTTTAAAGAGCATGTTCATTATGCACAGCGAATAATGGATGACATTATTGATCTTGAACTGGAAAAAATTGACGCTATCCTTGAAAAAGTAAATTTAGATCCTGAGGGAGAAGAGATTAAATTCACCGAAAGGAATTTATGGGAAAGTATTAAACGTAAAGCAAACGAAGGCCGCCGTACCGGTATTGGAATAACAGCCGAAGGAGATATGTTAGCAGCGCTCAAGTTACGTTACGGTAGCGAAAATGCAACCGATTTTTCGGAAGAAATTCATAAAACAATAGCCGTTGAGGCGTATCGGTCGTCGGTATACCTGGCAAAGGATCGCGGGCCATTTACAATATACGATGCAGAACGCGAGAAGAACAATCCGCTAATTAATAGAATTAAAGATGCTGACCCGGTTTTATATGAAAAAATGGGAAAATACGGCAGGAGGAATATTGCCTTGCTTACCATTGCACCAACCGGAACAACCAGTTTAATGACACAAACAACATCGGGGATCGAGCCTGTGTTCATGCCGGTTTACAAACGCCGGAGAAAGGTAAATCCCAACGATAAAAATGTGCGTGTTGATTTTGTTGATGAAGTTGGCGACCACTGGGAAGAATACACTGTTTTCCATCATCATTTTAAAACATGGATGGAAGCAAACGGTTACGATACTGCCCGCGAATATACGCAGGAAGAACTGAACAAGTTAATTGAAAAATCGCCTTACTATAAAGCCACATCAGGCGATGTTGACTGGTTAAACAAAGTAAGAATGCAGGGCAGAATTCAAAAATGGGTCGACCACTCGATAAGTGTCACCATTAATTTACCTGCCGATGTTAAAGAAGAACTGGTTGGTGAACTTTATTTCGAAGCGTGGAAAAGCGGTTGTAAAGGTGTAACAGTTTACCGCGATGGTTCACGTTCCGGAGTTCTTATTTCGAACGATGATAGTGAAAAGAAAAAAAGCAGGGGTTCCTTCCCAACCAAACGGCCGGAAAAGTTGGAAGCTGATGTTGTACGTTTTCAAAATAACAAAGAAAAATGGATTGCCTTTATGGGCTTGATGGATGGTAAACCATATGAAATTTTTACTGGTTTGCACGATGATGAGGATGGAATTTTATTACCCCGCTCAATTACAAAAGGATATATTATTAAGAGCTGGATTGACGAAGAAAATTCACGCTACGATTTTCAATACATTAACAAACGGGGTTATAAAACCACAATTGAGGGATTATCGCATAAATTTAATCCGGTGTTCTGGAATTATGCAAAACTGATCTCGGGAACTTTACGCCACGGAATGCCAATTCATAAAGTAGTTGAACTGGTTACAAGCCTGCAGTTGGATAACGAGACTATTAACTCGTGGAAAGCAGGAGTTGCAAGGGCACTAAAAAAATATATACCCGACGGAACACTTGCAGAAGATGCACGTTGCGGCGAATGTGGTTCTGACGAAGTGGTTTACCAGGAAGGTTGCTTAACCTGCCTGTCGTGTGGCTCGTCGAAATGCGGATAATTAATCAATCAAAAAAACATAACCGGGATTGATTTATGAAATACCGGTTTCAGATCTTAAATTGGTTCACACTTATATAGGGTTTGCAAATAAAGCATCCGTCGGTTGACGGATGCTTTTCATTTTATCCCTTTTTTTTACCGGATTTGTTGATTGCCTTTATGATTAAATAGATTGGAACAACAATAATAAGTAAAATGATTAAGATCATTATCTCCTGAGGGCCTATAAAACCTGCGATTATATTATTCATCAATTTTGGTTTTAATCTTATTTCAAACTAAAAAGAATATCTATGTTATCTCAAAACCACATTTGCCAAGACGCCGGAAAATATAGCCAAGAACATTAAATTCAGGACTAACACGCCTTATACAAATAGGCTTCCACTCCATTTAAGAGAATGAAATTACAAAAAAAGGCGCAACCCAAAAGTCGCGCCTCAGAAATATTTTGAATAACCTTTTATGCTTCAATCATAGCCTTGTAATCATCAGCCAACATCAGTTCGTCAACCTCAGAAGTATCAGACATTTTTATTTTTATCATCCAACCGTCGCCATAAGCATCTTTGTTTACCAGTTCCGGTTCATCGGCTAATGCTTCGTTAAATTCGGCTACCTCACCGCTAACCGGCATAATTAAATCCGATACTGTTTTAACAGCCTCAACTGTTCCAAAAACTTCACCCTTATCCAGTTCTTCGCCTTCGGTTTCAATTTCAACAAAAACTACGTCGCCTAATTCGCCCTGGGCAAAATCGGTCACACCTACAATGGCAACATCTCCTTCAACGCGTACCCACTCATGGTCTTGCGTATATTTTAATTCAGCAGGAATATTCATATTAAAAGGATTTTAAGATTTGTGTCAAAATTAATACATTTTACCGAAACATTCAGCCATTGGAAACGACCATTTCACTGATTTTTATCGCATTTTTAAATCTGAACGTCAAATTAGAGACTCCTTTTTTATTAATATTGCAAAAACTGTTCGAAAAATGTTTTCAGAAAAAGTTAATTCAATAGCAGAGTTGGATAAAGCGGCAGATAAGTTGATTAAAACTTTTCCCGAGTGCAGAATTTTTGCATTGTACGGTAAAATGGGAGCAGGAAAAACAACATTTATCCAGGCAATTTGCAGGGCACTGGGCTCCGGTGATAACGTTACCAGCCCAACATTTGCGTTAATAAACGAGTACAACGCTGCAAATGCAGACTCCATATTTCACTTCGACTTTTACCGGATTAATGACATTGAAGAAGCTTTTGACCTGGGTTACGAAGACTACATTTACAGCGGGCATTATTGCCTGATAGAATGGCCCGAAATGATTGAACCGCTGCTTCCTGAAAAAATGGTAGAAGTTAAAATTGAAGTTGAGGATGATGATACAAGAATAATTTTTGCCCGAACAATATAATCGCTTCATTTTGAAAACTCCTCATTTGCTTGTAAATTGCTTTACTTTTTAAGGAATTTATATAAATTTCAGCTATGGAAAAATCGAAAGAAAATCTGTCGGTATCAAAAAATATGTTACTGCCCAAAGAGGAAATGCTGGAAGTAAAAAAGAAAGGGCAGAAAATTAAAATTGGTATCCCTTCTGATTATTCCAAAGTTGAATACAGAGTGCCGTTAACACCTCAGGCTGTCGACCTGCTGGTTTCGTACGGTCACGAAATACTGATTGAAAAAGATGCAGGTAAATCGGCAAGTTATTCAAACGAAGAATACAAAAAAGCCGGAGCTGTAATTGTTGAAACCAAAGAAGAGACATTTCAGTGTGATATAATTTTGCGAATTGCACCGTTTAGTTGCGAGGAAATTGATTCGCTGCGCGGCAACCAGGTAATTATTTCGAGCATGCATATTCAGGCCCACTGCAACGAATCCATTCAGAAACTGATGCAAAAAAAGGCAACAACCATTGCCTTTGAATACCTCGAAAATGAGGACGGATTTATGCCGTTTGTGCACCAGATGAGCCAGATTGCAGGAGTAACATCGATTACTATTGCAAGCGAATACCTGAGTAAATCGAGAAAAGGGAAAGGGGTTTTGTTTGGAGAGGTAACTGGAGTAACACCAGCCGAACTTGTAATTATCGGGACCAGCACAGCAGCCGAATATGCTGCAAGGGCTGCCCTTGGACTTGGTATTTTTGTAAAGGTTTTTGATACTTCGGTTTACGAATTAAGTAAACTGGAAGAAAAGCTTGGCCGTAGGATATTTACCTCGGTTTTCTACCCAAAAGTATTACGAAAAGCCCTGGTTTCGGCCGATGCGGTTATTGGCGCCACTTCGTTTAACACTCCGCCAAAATTTAAGGTTTCCGAAGATTTAATAAAACAGATGAAAGAGGGATCGGTAATTATCGACTTGAATGTTAGTCAGGGTGGTTGCTTTGAAACATCGAAATGTACCGATTTTAACAACCCAACTTACATAAAGCATGGTGTGGTTCACTATTGTGTGCCCAACTCACCGGCTATGGTGGCCCGCACAGCATCCATCTCCCTCAGTAACATCCTTATTCCTATTTTGCTTGCAGTGGGTTATAACGGTGGTGTCGACAATTACATTAAAGTATCGAAAGGATTCAGGAAAGGTGTTTACATTTACCACGGAATACTTACCAATCCCGATGTTGGCCATATTTTTAATATTCCTGCAAAAGATATTGATTTATTACTGGCAGTATTTTAAAGTCTGTTTTAATTTCATTTTTTAGAAATATTTTGAAGTATTTTTTACTAATTCAAGGCGGAATTAACGAGAATAGCCTTAGCTATTTAAGGAAATTTCAACGCAGAAATAGTGAAAAAGACGAATAATAGAATAAATGGATAAATTTTAATCAGACTTTTATACACTGACTAAAAATTACTACCTTAATCCACAGCTTTTATTATAAAATACAACCAGGAATCTGTACCATGTTAAATTCATTTAAGAAGAAATATCCTTTTTGTAACGACCTCAGGTTTAAAGCAACCACAATTATCGGTATAAGTCTGGGTGTGTTTTTGTTCCTCCTGTTTTTTCAGCCGCTAAACCCGCAAAATCCCGATTTTAACAATAAGCTTTTAATACTGGCCACTTTTGGGGCAATAACACTGGTACTGCTTGGCATTATCCGTGTTCTTATTCCGTCAATCTTTCCCAAAGCATTTTCCAATGAAAAATGGACACTCCGAAAGGAAATTGT
>JBDLJS010000068.1:0-22928 GCA_039714235.1 Bacteroidota bacterium
CAGTCACAGTTTTCACAACCACTGACTGATGACCAATGACCGCATGACTATTAATATTAAAAATTATATTTTTGCACACTTGAAAACGATGATAAAAAAACTGATTATATATATTTTTCTTTTTATAACGGTTATAGCAGCACAGGCCGAACAGACCCGTTTTACCATGTCGGCGCCCAATGCCGTTGAAATGGGGAAACAGTTCAGGTTAAGCTTTACCCTTAACGAAAGAGGAAGCAATTTAAAACTGCCTCCCGGGCTAAGCAATAATTTCGATATCCTGATGGGGCCAAGTACAGGGCAGTCCACAAGTATGCAGACTATTAACGGCAAAACTACCAGCCAGATAACCTATTCGTACACCTATATTTTAAGGGCAAAAAGCGAGGGGGCATTCGAAATCAGACCGGCATCCGTCGAGGTAAAAGGAAAAGTTTTTGAATCGAACACTTTAAAGATACAGGTAGTAGAAGCTCAATCAAAACCACAATCACAGGGTGGGCAGGCGCAAGGAGGCAACACACAAAATGTCGATCTGGGAAAAGAAAATCTTTTTATCCGGGTTAATTTGAGCAAACGAAATGTATATCGTGGAGAACAGATTATTGCCACTGTTAAACTTTATATAAATCCCAACATCAGGGTTAGTGGTTTTGATGAAGTTAACCTTCCTACCTACGAAGGATTCTATACTCAGGATATAGACATCCCGCAACAGGTGAATTTTACCCGCGAGGTTTTTAACGATAAAATATATCAGGTTGGTATTTTGAAAAAAACCATTCTGTTCCCACAACAAAATGGGAAGCTCACCATTAATCCTTTTGATATGGCTGTGCTGATTCAGCAACAGGTGAAGCCACGTAGTTTTTTCGACGACTTCTTTAGCAGTTACCGAACAGTAAGAGCCAGAATGACCAGCTCCCCGGTAACAGTTAATGTAAAAAATCTACCAACAGAACCAGCTAACTTTTTGGGTGGCGTTGGTAATTTTAATATTACGTCTGAAATTAGCAGCAAAAATGTAACAACTAACGACGCGGTAACTTTAACCGTAAAAATTACCGGAAGTGGCAATATTCGTTTGGTAAGAAGTCCGGAATTGGAACTACCAACCGATTTTGAAGTTTACGATCCGCGGGCAACAGACAATGTGAGGGCGACAGACAACGGTGTTTCGGGCACCAAAACCATCGAATACCTGTTTCAGCCTCGTTTTGAAGGCGACTATAAAATTCCGGCCATGCAGTTTGCTTATTTTAATCCTGCAACAGGAAGATATGTAACCAAATCGACTCCGAAATATCTGCTGCATGTCGAAAAAGGTACTAAAGAACAATCGACCACAGTTGTAAGCTCGTTACGAAAAGAAGATGTGCAGCTTATTGGCCAGGATATACGATTTATAAAACAGGAAAAACCGGTATTAAAAATAAAAGGATATACTTTCTTCGGAACAACGCTGTTTTATCTTGTTTATGCCGGAAGTGCGTTGTTATTCCTGATTCTTTATTTGGTTTACAGGAAGAAAGCACGCGAGAATGCAAACATCGCGCTTGTGCGTAACAAGAAAGCTAATCGTGTAGCCACAAAACGATTGAAGGCTGCATCTGGTTTTATGAAACAGAATAATAACGAGGCCTTCCACGAGGCTATTCTGAAAGCATTCTGGGGTTACCTGAGCGATAAACTTGGTATTCCGGTAGCTGATCTTAACCGCGATTCGGCAGTTGCCCGTTTACAGGAAAGAAATGTAGAACAAGAGATAATAGATAATTTTGTTGATGTGGTTGAGCAATGCGAATTTGCCCGTTATGCCCCCGCAGGTGGCTCTGAGGCAAGAAGCGAACTATACAAAAAAGCAGCAACGACCATGAGCCGTTTTGAGAAACAGATTAAGAGGTAGTATTCAGTCGCAGTAAGCAGTCACAGTAAACAATAGAGAAATGAAAAAAACAATAATATTCATATTACTAATTACTCCTTTCTTTCTTGTAGCACAGGAAAACAACGCCCAGCTGTGGGAAAAAGCCAACGCATTTTATACCACCGAAGAGTACCAGCAGGCAGTATCGGGGTACGAACAAATTGTTGCAACAGGTGAAGAGTCGGCAAAGCTCTATTTCAACCTTGGAAATGCCTATTATAAAACCGGCAATGTAAATAATGCAATACTTAACTACGAACGGGCAAAAGTACTGGCTCCGCACGACGAAGATATTGAATTCAACCTACGAATAGCCAACCAGTTTGTAGTTACTAAAATTGAAGAGTTGCCACAACCTTTTTTCTTACGCTGGAGGACTTCAATTATAAATAAATATCCAACAGACACCTGGGCATATATTAGCATTGGGGCATTCATACTATTCCTGGCTTTGCTTGGCTTTTTCTTTTTCAGTAGAAGCATACCTGTTAAAAGAATATCATTCTGGATTGGGATTTTGGCAATTATCTTTTCAGGATTTACCTTCTCATTTGCCGACAAACAAAAGCAAAAGATTAAAAACCGCGACCATGCTATTGTTTTCTGCCCCAGGGTGACAGTAAAAAGTTCGCCGTCACAAACCGGCACCGACCTTTTCCTTATTTACGAAGGGCTGAAAGTTGAAGTAACCGACAGCCTGAATACCTGGACTGAAATAAAACTCGCGGATGGCAACGAGGGTTGGCTGCCCGATTCCTGTATTGTGAAGATTTAATACGTCAGATTTTATCTCCATTCATAAATCACTTAGATTTCGTAATTAATTCAAACCGGTTCCGCGGTTTTGAATTAAAATACGCAAACTGAATTATCGCGTACTTTAAATTCATTCTATATAACAAATAACTCCATTTTCTTCATATTCAATTATCTATATATTTAGCCTTTTTACAGAAAAAAAATTACTTTTGCATTCCTGCAACATTTTTGTAAAATGCCATATTCTTTTTTAAAAGAATTGCAGTATAGTTTCAAAATAAAAAAGGATTAATATATGTTTGATTTAGAGCTGATTAAAAAAGTTTATTCAGAATTACCACAAAAAGTTGAAAAAGCAAAACAGCTTCTCAACCGGCCAATGACTTATGCAGAAAAAATTCTTTATTCACACTTATTTGAATCACAAGAATTAGCACCATTTAAAAGAGGGATTGATTATGTTGATTTTGCACCTGACCGTGTGGCCATGCAGGATGCAACTGCACAAATGGCATTACTGCAGTTTATGAACTCAGGTAAAAAATCTACAGCGGTTCCGTCAACCGTTCATTGCGACCATTTAATTCAGGCTAAAACAGGAGGAAAAACCGATTTAGGTATTGCAAAAGATACCAACAAAGAAGTTTACGATTTTCTGGAATCGGTTTCAAACAAATACGGAATTGGATTTTGGAAACCGGGTGCAGGTATTATTCACCAGGTTGTTCTTGAAAATTATGCTTTCCCTGGGGGGATGATGATTGGAACCGACTCGCATACAGTAAATGCAGGCGGTTTGGGCATGGTTGCCATTGGTGTAGGTGGTGCCGACGCTGTTGATGTTATGGCAGGTATGGCCTGGGAGCTAAAAATGCCTAAGCTTATTGGCGTTAAACTTACAGGTAAACTGAATGGCTGGGCTGCACCAAAAGATGTAATACTAAAAGTGGCAGGAATACTTACCGTAAAAGGAGGTACCGGTGCAATTATCGAATATTTTGGCGAAGGTGCTCAATCGCTTTCTGCAACCGGGAAAGGTACCATTTGTAACATGGGTGCCGAAGTTGGTGCAACTACCAGTATGTTTGCCTACGACGAAAGTATGGAACGTTACCTGAACGCAACAGGCAGAGCAAAAGTTGCAGAGCAGGCAAACGGTGTAAAATCGCATCTTACTGCCGATCCCGAAGTATACGAAAATCCGGAAATATATTACGATCAGGTAATTGAAATTGATCTTTCTGAACTGGAACCGCATCTGAACGGGCCATTCACTCCCGACCGTGCAACGCCTATCTCGAAAATGAGAGAAGTGGCAAAGGAAAACGGTTGGCCTCTGGAAGTCTCTGTCGGGTTAATCGGAAGTTGTACCAACTCATCTTACGAAGATATTTCACGCGCTGCCTCAATTGCGAAACAAGCTGAAGAAAAAGGTTTGATTACCAAATCAGAATATTCTGTAACCCCGGGATCGGAACAGGTAAGATACACCATTGAACGCGATGGATTTATTGATACATTTGAAAAAATAGGAGGTAAAGTATTTGCCAATGCCTGTGGCCCCTGTATTGGTCAATGGGCCCGCGAAGGAGCAGAAAAGCAAGAAAAGAATACCATTGTACATTCGTTTAACCGAAACTTTTCAAAGCGTGCCGATGGTAATCCGAACACCCACGCGTTTGTTGCTTCTCCTGAAATGGTTACAGCACTGGCCATTTCCGGAAGGTTGGATTTCAATCCGGCAAAAGATAAATTAATCAATAAAAAAGGCGAAGAGGTAATGCTCGACTTACCTACAGGCGATGAGCTTCCAACCAAAGGATTCGATGTGGAAGACCCGGGTTACCAGGCTCCGGCCGAAGATGGATCGGGTATTGAAATTTCTGTATCTGATGACTCAAAAAGATTACAGCTTTTAACACCGTTTACCCCTTGGGAAGGACAAAATATTACAGGAGCAAAACTGTTAATTAAAGCGCTCGGCAAATGCACTACCGACCACATTTCAATGGCAGGTCCCTGGTTACGTTTCCGCGGTCACCTGGATAATATTTCAAATAACATGCTCATTGGTGCAGTAAATGCATTTAACAGCGAAACCAACAAGGTTAAAAACCAGCTTACAGGCGATTACAATGAAGTTCCTGCTGTTCAGCGCGAATACAAAGCTGCCGGAATTTCTACTGTTGTTGTGGGCGACCAGAATTATGGAGAAGGATCGTCGCGCGAACATGCTGCAATGGAACCGCGTCATTTGGGAGTAAGGGCTGTAATTGTAAAATCGTTTGCACGAATTCATGAAACAAACCTGAAAAAACAGGGTATGCTGGGATTAACCTTTGCAAACGAAAACGATTACGATATAATTCAGGAGGACGATACATTCAACTTTATAGATTTAGTTGAATTTGCACCTGGCAAGCAGTTAACAGTAGAAGTTATTCATGCTGATGGTTCGAAAGATACAATAAAACTGAACCATACTTACAACGAGCAGCAAATTGAATGGTTTAAGGCAGGTTCGGCTTTAAATTTAATTAAGCAACAAAGCAAATAATTATAAAAAGTAAATTAATTTAAGAACTATGCAAAAAATAAAAGTTCAAAATCCGGTCGTAGAACTCGACGGTGATGAAATGACCAGAGTAATCTGGGATTTTATTAAACAAAAATTAATCCTACCATATCTGGATATCGATTTGAAGTATTATGATTTGGGAATGGAAAAGCGTGATGAAACCGATGACCAAATTACAATCGACGCGGCAAATGCTATCAAAAAATATGGTGTTGGAGTAAAATGTGCCACCATTACTCCCGACGAAGCCCGAGTTGAAGAATTTGGTTTGAAAAAGATGTGGAAATCACCAAATGGTACCATCCGTAATATTTTAGGTGGAACTGTTTTCCGTGAGCCAATCATGATTCAGAATGTACCTCGCCTGGTTCCGGGTTGGAAACAACCAATATGCATTGGCCGTCATGCCTTTGGCGACCAGTACCGTGCCACCGACTTCCTGACAAAAGGAAAAGGTAAATTAACCATTACTTTTACACCCGAAAACGGTGAAGAGGCCATTTCTCATGAGGTTTTCGATTTTGAAGGCGATGGACTGGCAATGGCAATGTATAATACCGACAATTCGATTAAAGGATTTGCCCGCTCGTGTATGAATCAGGCATTGGATAAAAAGTGGCCATTGTACATGTCAACTAAAAATACCATTCTGAAAGCTTACGACGGAAGATTTAAAGACCTTTTCCAGGAAATTTTCGAAACTGAGTTTAAAGAGCAATTCGAGGAAGCCGGTATTACTTACGAGCACCGTTTAATCGACGACATGGTAGCCGCTGCCCTGAAATGGGAAGGTGGTTTTGTGTGGGCTTGTAAAAACTACGATGGCGACGTACAGAGCGACACTGTTGCGCAGGGATTTGGATCGTTAGGCCTTATGACTTCAACATTGGTTACTCCTGACGGAGAAACAATGGAAGCAGAAGCTGCTCACGGAACAGTTACACGTCACTACCGTCAGCATCAGCAAGGCAAACCAACATCGACCAACCCAATTGCATCTATTTTTGCATGGACTCGTGGATTGGCATTCCGTGGGAAACTGGACGATAACCAGGAATTAGTCAACTTTGCCAATTCGCTCGAAGAGGTTTGTATCGAAACTGTTGAATCGGGCAATATGACAAAAGATTTGGCTTTGATTATCCACGGTAAAGATTTAAAAGAAGAACATTATCTGACAACACAACAATTCCTTGAGGCGTTGGATGAAAATCTTCAGAAGAAAATCAATTAATAAGTAAGAACCGAGTAAGTTTTTAGTTAAATTGCACAATCAATATTGAACCATGGTTAATAAAATTAAAATAACAAACGGCAAACTGGAAGTTCCGGATAAACCCGTGGTTCCTTTTATTGAAGGAGATGGTATTGGTAAAGATATTACTGGTCCGTCGCAGAAGGTAATTGATGCTGCAGTTGCTAAAGCTTATGGCGATTCGAAAAAAATAATCTGGAAGGAAGTTTTAGCCGGCGAAAAAGCTTTACACGAAACCGGCAGCTACCTTCCTGATGAAACTATCGAAGCTTTTAAGGAATACCACATTGGGATTAAAGGGCCATTGCAAACACCTGTTGGCGAAGGAATTCGTTCGCTGAATGTTGCTTTGCGGCAAACATTAGATTTGTTTGTATGCCTTCGTCCCGTAAGGTGGTTTAAAGGAGTACCTTCTCCTATCAGGTACCCGTCGCTGGTAGATATGCATATCTTCCGCGAAAATACCGAAGATATTTATGCCGGAATTGAATATCAGGCAGGAGAAGAAAACAACAAAAAATTCCGCGACTTTCTAATCAACGAAATGGGTGTAGACAAGATCCGGTTTCCCGAGTCTTCGTCGTTTGGAGTAAAACCTATTTCGAAAGATGGTTCTGAAAGGTTAATAAGAGCAGCGATAAAATATGCCATTCAAAGAAAATTACCTTCGGTTACAATAGTCCATAAGGGCAACATAATGAAGTATACCGAAGGTGCATTTAAAATCTGGGGATACGATTTGGCCGAAAACGAATTTGGCAGTCAAACTTTTACATGGCACCAGTTCGAAAACATTCAGAAAGAAAAAGGGCAGCTCGATGCTGAAAAAGCACTGAATGAAGCAAAAAAAGCAGGGAAAGTAATTATTAAAGATGTAATTACTGATGCCTTTTTGCAGGAGTCGTTATTACGGCCGTTCGACCACTCAGTAATTGCCACCATGAACCTTAACGGCGATTATATTTCAGACCAGTTGGCGGCCATGGTTGGCGGTATTGGAATATCACCTGGAGCAAACATTAATTATGCGAATGGATATGCAATTTTTGAAGCAACTCACGGCACAGCTCCAAATATTGCAGGAACCGGTAAAGCCAATCCGGGATCGCTTATTCTTTCAGGGGTAATGATGCTGGAGTACATGAGTTGGAACGATGCGGCAGAGTATGTTTACGATGCAATGGAACATGTTTTTGCCAAACGTAAAGTTACTTCAGATTTGTACGCTCAGATGGAAGGCGCAACACTACTTTCTACATCGGAATTTGCCGATGAAATTATAAAACATATGCACTAAATCAATTAATAAATTTAAAATACAATGGAATATATTAAGTATAGATTTTATCAACAAGCAAGTAAATGCTCAAAGGAATTTCAAAGGATTAAAAAAGAACATGCCGATAAAGTTATCGGACAGGTTACACTTGGACAAGTACTAACAGGAATGAAAGGTATCCCGTTAATGGTTACCGATACTTCGAAACTTGACCCGGCTGAGGGTATTCGTTTTAAAGGCTATTCAATTCCTGAATTACAGGAAAAACTGCCTAAACTGAGCCCGGAGGACGAACCACTACCGGAAGGTTTATTTTATTTAATGATGATTGGCGATATACCAAGCAGCGAGGATGTTACCAACCTTTCGAAAGAGTGGGCAACAAGGGCGCATGTACCGCAACACACTTTCGATGTGATTGATGCCATGCCTAAAAACTCGAAACCAATGACTCAGTTCAGTGCTGCCATCCTTTCAATGGCAACCGAGTCGATTTTTCAGAAAGCATACCGTGCAGGTGTAAACAAAAAATTCTACTGGGATGCCACGTACGAGGATGTTATGAACCTGATTGCACGTTTGCCGCGCATTGCTGCGTACATTTACCGCAGACATTTCCACAATGGCGACCACATTGAGCCAAATCCACGTTTAGACTGGGCAGGTAACCTGGCGCACATGATGGGATTCGACTCGGAAGACATTCGTCGGTTGTTCCGCTTATACATGTTAATTCATGCCGACCACGAAGGTGGAAACGTTTCGGCACATACAGCTCACCTTGTTGGCTCGGCGTTAAGTAATCCGTATTACGCTTATGCTGCTGGAATGACAGGCCTTGCCGGTCCGTTGCACGGATTTGCCAACCAGGATGTTATTTTCTGGATGTTCGAAATGCTCGAACAACTTGATACAGATACACCAACCGATGAACAAGTTGCAGCTTACTGTAAACAAACATTAGAGGATGGTCGTGTAATTCCGGGATACGGACATGCCGTACTTCGCAAAACCGATCCACGTTTTACTGCACAGCAGGAATTTGCCAACAAATACGTGAAAGACGATAAAATGGTAAACCTTGTAAATCAGTTGTACCGCGTGGTTCCGCCAATTCTGGGTTCTATTGGAAAAATTAAGAATCCATGGCCTAATGTTGATGCATACAGCGGTTCGCTACTCTACCATTACGGAATAAAAGAGTATACTTTCTACACTGTAATGTTTGGCGTTTCGCGTGCACTGGGAGTTTTGGCATCGTTAATTAACGACCGTATTTATGGTATGCCAATCGAGCGACCAACATCTCATCCGCTTAGCTGGTTCAGAGAGCAAGCCGATGGTAAAAAAACAGATTGCTAAGATTACACTGCAATAAATAAGAAGCCGGTTGAAAGACCGGCTTTTTTTATTTTCCCCTTTTACCCGGAAAACAATGCTTTTTATAATTGCGTTTAATTAAAATTATAAAAATCAAACCACACAAGTAACCCAAGTTACACAACATGTTATAAAACATACTTAAAAAACACATTTTGCTGTAACCTTCTTATACTCAATTTTGTTACTCTTTAAAATTAAACTTAATAAATATATGAAAGTCGTAGTTCTTGGTGCCGGAATTTCGGGGCACACCGCAGCAGCATTCCTCAAAAAAAAATTAGGTAAAAAACACGATGTTACAGTGGTCTCACCAAGCCAGTATTACCAATGGGTACCATCGAATATTTGGGTAGGTGTTGGCAGAATGAAACCCGAACAGGTTCGTTTTAAACTTGAAAAGGTATATAAACGCTGGGCTATTGACTTCAGACAGGCCAAAGCTGTTGCTATCCACCCCGAAGGCGACAAGACGTCTGAGACTTCATTTATTGACATTGAATACACCTCGGAAGCCAAAAGAGGCGAAAAAGATAAAGTGGAATATGACTACCTGGTTAATGCCACCGGGCCAAAGCTAAACTTTGCAGCTACTGAAGGACTGGGGCCAGGAAAAAATACTGTATCGGTTTGCTCGTACGACCATGCTGCCCATGCATGGGAAGAACTGCAGAAAAGCATTGAAAAAATGAAAAAGGGAGAAAAACAGCGATTCCTTATTGGTACCGGCCACCCAATGGCTACATGCCAGGGTGCTGCATTCGAATATGCCCTTAACATTGCTTTTGAATTGAAACGGCGTAAACTTTTACATTTGGCTGAAATAACATGGATTTCGAACGAATACGAAGTGGGCGACTTTGGAATGGGAGGTGCCTTTGTTAAACGTGGTGGTTATGTTACCTCTACCAAAGTATTTACCGAATCGGTTTTTGCCGAAAATAACATCAACTGGATAAAACGTGCCGGTGTCCATAAAGTCGATCCCGGTGTTGCACACTACGAAACTCTTGACGGCGAAGAAAAGTCAATTGAATTTGATTTTGCCATGCTTATCCCCGGATTCTCGGGACACGATATAAAAGCTTTCGACAAGGCCGGAGAAGACATAACTTCAACTGTTTTTGCACCTAATAAATTTATGAAAGTTGATGCCGACTATAATCCGAAACCATTTGAAGAGTGGAGCATTAACGACTGGCCGCAAACTTATCAGAGTCCTGCGTATGGGAATATGTATGCAACCGGGATTGCATTTGCACCACCCCACTCCATTTCGAAACCAATGAAAAGCCCTAACGGAAGAGCAATTTTCCCGGCACCTCCGCGTACCGGAATGCCATCGGGGGTTATTGGTAAAATTGTTGCCGAAAATATTGCCGAAGGAATTAAAAAGGGTGAATTTACGCATAAACATACCGCTAACATGGGGCGTATGGGTGCTGCCTGTATCGTTTCGGCAGGTTACAGCATGACCAAAGGGCTGGGCGCTACAATGACAGTTTCGCCTGTAGTACCCGATTGGGAGAAATACCCGGAATGGGGAAGAGATATTAAATCAACAGTAGGCCAGATTGGGCTTGCAGGCCACTGGATTAAGGTATTCCTGCATTATATGTTCTTACACAAAGCAAAAGGTTATCCGTTCTGGTGGCTGTTGCCGGAGTAAATGATTAGTGATTAATTATTATTGATTATTAAAGAATTGAAACAAATATAATGGAAAATCAAAATAGATTAAAAAACGCAAACAAAGACGAGTTTTATCCACCCGTTCCAACCAGAGGCACCAAATTCTGGAGAACCTGCTTTTTGGTACAAATTATTAGTTTTTTCAAACTTAACCTGAAAATAATGCTAATTGTTGTGAAGGGGCACTCATAACTAAAATCAAATCCGGCGGATTTGTTTGTTTATAGAAAATATAAGGGGGTGAAAATGTACGACTCCGGCCGGAGTCGAATGTTCTTATTTAATCTAATTTCTATAAACATATGATGCCGCACAGGCATCAAAAATTCTATTCGGTAACAGCCTCCTCATAAATTGCATCCAGCAAGCTATTCTCCTCTTTTGTGTCGTTACCCAGTTGCCAGAACATAATTCCACCAAGATTATTTTCTATTGAATACCGGGTTTTTAATTTTACAGATGCTGTATCGTCGTACGAAATAAAAATACTGTCAACCGGATTAAATAAATAGGGTGCTTTTGCCAATTCGTCCCAGTGCCGGGTGAATCCATTCTTATTTTCAAATTCCTGCCTGATTTGCTGGTATGCACTCCAACCAATATACGGACCACCGTTTTTCTGGTACAAACCGTTATCTTCCGGGTGAACACCTTTCCAGGCACGTCCGTAAAATGCAGCCCCAATCACCAGTTGCTTCGGGTTTGCTCCTTCTGCAATACAATAATCAATTATTCTTTCAACCGATTGCGGGCCTGTTGCCATACCACGTTCCTTCATATTTTTCCCAAGGGGCGTATCTGCAATATCTTCCGGCTCAACATTGCCCAACGCTGTATGGTGGGCAGTAAACGGATTGTTGGCCCCAACCTGATCGTAAGTCATTACATTCATATAATCGGCATATTTAAGCACTTCAACCATTTCCACATTATTGTAATAGCGTTTCCAGCCGGCAGAGGCAAAAGTTAATGTTTGCGGACGATCCAGTTTATCCAGTTCCTCTCGGAGCCCTTTCATCAATGCAGTAAAATTCTGTTTGTCATCAGGCCTTGCTTTTGTTCCGGCAGCCGGTATGGCAGGGTACTCCCAATCGATATCAACACCATCCAATTTATACTTCTCGATAAAAGCAATAATACTCGAAATAAAACTTGCACGGCTCTCTTCAGTATAAACAGCATCAGAAAAACCATCGGCACCCCAACCTCCGCAAGCAATCATTACTTTTAAATCAGGATAATTCTGTTTCTGTGCAACCAACTGTTGTAGTTTATTACCCGATTCTTCATTTCTGAACTTCATCTCTCCGTCTATTACATTGCTAAAGCTGAAAATAATATGCGTCAGTCTTTCCAATGGCAACTGCTCCGGATGATAATCTTTTTCAGGCACATAATAGGCCATTATATTTACCAAAAAATCATCTGTGCTAATTTTTTCAGATTTTTCCTGGCGACAGGAAAAAACAGATAAAACTAAAATTAAAACAACCAGGTTTCTTGCCATTGTAGTAAATGTTAAAATTTTTAGACTACCAATAAAGATATAGAACTTGTATGGATAATTCAAAGTATATTTGTTCTTATCAAATTTTTTAGAAACTTCAATAAAATGAAACAACTACTTCAAATTGCAATTATTACGGTATTGCTTTTCGCAATATCCTGCACAACAGAAAAGCAAACAGTTACAAAAACAGATTACACCCAATTTGTTGATCCATACATTGGCAGCGATTACCACGGCCATGTTTTCGTTGGGGCCAGTGTTCCTTTCGGAGCCGTTCAGCTTGGGCCAAACAACGCAATGCAAAAATGGGACTGGTGTTCGGGATACCACTACAGCGACTCGGTGCTGATAGGTTTTGCACATACCCACCTCAGCGGTACCGGAATAGGCGATTTGGGCGATATTCTTTTTATGCCTGTATCAGGTGATATTAACCTCGAAATTACCGAGGCTAATCAATATCCCTGGCAGGCAAAATATACTCATGACGATGAAGTGGTTAAACCCGGGTATTATTCAATCGATATAAAAAAATATAATGTAAAAGCCGAATTTACCACCTCGAAACGTGTCGGTTTTCATAAATACAATTTTAAAAACGAAGGAAACTCTAAAATAATAATCGATCTGAAATACGGCACCGGCTGGGACCGCCTGCAAAAAGGAGCCATTAAACAGGCAGATAAAAACAGCGTTGAAGGATTCCGTTTTTCGAGCGGCTGGGCAAAAGACCAGCGGGTATATTTTTACACTATTTTTTCGAAAGAAATTAAGAATATTGATATAATCAGAAGCGACGAAGAGACTGGTGAAATTACCGCAATTATCGAATTTGAAGGCAATGGCGAACTGATGGCCAAAACAGGTATTTCGCCGGTTAGCGAAGAAGGAGCTAAAAATAATTTATTAGCAGAAATTGACGAAGAAATTGGCCTCTGGAATTTTGAAGCAGTTAAAGAAATGGCTTTTACCATGTGGAATACCGAACTTGGAAAAGTTAAAGTTGAAACCAGTAACCTGGCCGACAAAAGAACATTTTACACTGCACTTTACCACACCATGATAGCACCATCGTTGTTCAACGATTTTAACGGCGATTACCGCGGAACAGATAAAGAGATTTACAAAAATCCGGGGTTTGATAACCATACTATTTTCTCGCTTTGGGATACTTACCGCGCTGCTCATCCGCTTTTTACGCTGGTACAGCCAAACAGGGTAAACGATTTAATAAACTCTTTACTGGTTGCTTACGAACAACAAGGCAAATTACCAATCTGGCACCTTCATGGCAACGAAA
The DNA here is from genome assembly GCA_039714235.1 of Bacteroidota bacterium. Lineage (GTDB taxonomy): Bacteria > Bacteroidota > Bacteroidia > Bacteroidales > Prolixibacteraceae > Draconibacterium. Next base: position 13,681 of record JBDLJS010000068.1, read on the forward strand.
CAAATACAATGGTAGGTTATCACTCTATCCCGGTTATTGCCGATGCTTACCTGAAAGGATTCCGCGGGTTTGATGCAGAAAAGGCTTTTGAAGCCATGAAAGCCTCTGCTCTGCTCGACGAAGAGGGACAGGATTTTGTAAAAGAGCGTGGTTACATTCCGGCTGATTCACAGGTTGAATCGGTAGCAAAAGCCCTTGAATATGCCATCGATGACTGGTGTATTGCGGCAATGGCACAGGCGATGGACAAAACCGATGATTACGAACTGTTTTCAAAAAGAGCAAAATACTACGAAAACTATTTCGATACTGAAAATAAATTCATGCGTGGAAAAATGGCCGACGGAAGTTGGCGCACTCCTTTTAATCCCATTGCATCGCAACACCGCAACGACGATTTTTGCGAAGGAAACAGCTGGCAATACACATGGTTAGTGCCGCAGGATGTGGAAGGTTTAATTAAAATTCACGGAGGCGAAGAAGCATTTGCTACCAAACTCGACAGACTGTTTTCCATCTCATCGGAACAGATTGAAGGTGCATCGTCTGATATTTCGGGACTGATTGGACAGTACGCGCACGGCAACGAGCCAAGCCACCACACAACCTATCTGTATACCTATGCCGGGCAACAGTGGAAAACTGCCGAAAAAGTACGCGAAATATGTACTACCATGTACACCGACCAACCCGACGGGCTTTGCGGAAACGAAGATTGCGGACAGATGTCGGCATGGTACGTTTTATCATCGATGGGAATATACCCGGTTAATCCGGCCAATGGCGCTTACGTTTTTGGCAGCCCGATGTTCGACAAGGTAGAGATTGGCCTTCCACAAGGAAAAGTGTTCAGATTTATTGCTGAAAATAACAGTAAAGAAAACCTTTATATCCAATCGGTTACATTAAATGGGGAAACATACCCGAAATCATTCATTACACATAAACAGATTTTAGCGGGTGGTGAACTGATTTTCACAATGGGTAATACACCAAATACGGAATTTGGTAAAAACATAGATGACAGGCCGAAGTCGGTGGTTTATTGAATCAGCTTCATTATTCGTCAGGCGGTTTGGAACCGCCAGACGGGTAGTCAAGAAATAAAATGATTTGGGATTCTAAAATTCCAATGGTTCTGTGGATAGAAAATAAATCTTACCTTTGTCAAAAATTTTGGATTTAAAAATTAGCGCTCATTTTACTGATATCCCACCTTATTAAGTACGCTACTGCTCTCTTTTTTAAATCATTTTTTTTACCTGTGCAATTCCAGTTCCCTTGATTTTGAAATTGACAGCAGTTATTTAGATAAATAAAATAATTTGAAATAATAAAAATAATTTATGGGTAGATCACAAGAGACATTTAACAAAAAAGAAGTTAGAAAGAAAAAAGAGAAAAAAAGAAAAGATAAAGAAGCTAAACGATTAGCCAGAAAATCGGGAGAAAATAGTACTGGACAAGACGACATGATTGCCTATGTTGACGAATTTGGGAATATTACGTCAACTCCTCCCGAGGAGAACAAAAAGGAAAAAGTAAAACTGGAAGACATTGAAGTTAGCGTTCCAAAAGGCAGTTTTAATGATGAAGAAACCAAAGTTAAAAAGGGAATTGTTTCATTTTTTAACGAACAAAAAGGATATGGATTTATCCGGAACCTTGAAAATAATCAAAACATTTTTGTTCATATAAATAATGTTGAAGGAGAAGAAATAAAAGAGGGGAACCGGGTTACTTTTGAAGTTGGACAAGGAGAAAGAGGACCAGCTGCCATGAATGTAAAATTAGCTGATTAGTTTGAATACTCATGAAAGACCCCTAACTTTTAAGTTTCAAGACTAAAAATCATGGAGAAAGATTTAAATATAGCTGTACTTATTGATGGAGACAATATTCCTTCTGCGTATGTAAAAGAGATGATGGAGGAAATTGCCAAGTACGGTAATCCAACCATAAAACGTATTTATGGCGACTGGACAAAACCCATTTTATCGAAATGGAAAAGCCTGTTGCTTGAAAATGCAATTACTCCAATTCAGCAATACGGTTACACAACAGGGAAAAATGCAACCGATTCGGCTATGATTATTGATGCCATGGATATTCTGTACAGCGAAAAAGTAAATGGTTTTTGCCTGGTATCGAGCGACAGCGATTTTACCAGGCTGGCCACACGATTACGCGAAGCAGGTATGAATGTGATCGGGATTGGTGAAAAGAAAACTCCGGAACCCTTTATTGTAGCTTGTGACAAATTTATTTATATCGAAATTCTGAAAAACAGGTCGAAAGAAGCTGAAAGCAATGTTGTACCCAACAAATTGGAGAAGAAAAGCGAAATAGATAAAATAACCCCAAAAGTCATTAGATTAATATCATCTACCATATCAGATTTAGCCGATGATGACGGTTGGGCTTTTCTTGGTGATGTGGGTAGCCTGCTTCAGAAAAAACAACCTAATTTCGACTCAAGGAATTATGGCTTTGAGAAGCTAACGCCTTTAATTAATTCCATAGGAAAATTCGAAATCGACCAACGCGACAGCTACAAAGGAAAGTTTAAACTGATTTATGTAAGGAATAAGAAAAGGTAAGAAAAAGCCCCTCCTAACCTTCCGCCAACTGGCAGAGAGGAATCAAGAAAACTACCTGAAAAATATTAACTTTTAAAATCCCCCTCCTTGGGCTACCCTTTAAACACATTTTTTTAAATATCCAGAATAAAGGTGATTTTATTTCGTCCGGGAAAACTGTAGTTCTTTTATCGTCATGTGTCGCCGGACGAGGTGTTATCCACTCATATAATCCGGCGCTACGCACCGGGCTATTGTTGTGACTCCCCTACAGGGCTAAGAAAAATATATCTTAATGCCCTGAAAGGGCAAGATATTTCAGCCCGGGGCAAATACTCCGCGTCGGTAGACGGAGAGTGTCGCCCCGGGTTACTTTCACAAGTGCAGCAAGGCGCAACTTGTCCATTTTCCAAAGATTTATCGTTTCATGCGCCGCATTATTCCCCATTGATTGAAGTGAACTGTGTTTACTCATATTTGTGTATAAAAGGTAGCTCCTTGGGAGAGGTTAGAGGAGGCTCCTATTTAAACAACTCCACAATCTCCTCCTTTGTAATCTCCTGGTACGGGTTATTTGAATCGATAAACTTATCGGCCAGCGAACTTTTGCGGTCTTTGAGTTTTTGAATTTTTTCTTCGATGGAATTTTCAGTTATAAAACGGTAAACAAAAACGTTTTTATCCTGCCCAATTCGGTGGGCACGGTTAATGGCCTGGTTTTCGGCTGCCGGGTTCCACCACGGATCGATGATAAAAACATAATCGGCCTCGGTTAAATTCAGGCCTACCCCACCCGCTTTCAGCGAAATAAGAAAAATGCGTTTATCAGGGTCGTTCTGAAACTCCTTAATCACCTTTTCGCGTTTGGTAGTTTTCCCGGTAAGTTTGCTGTACTTCCAGTTCTCCTGCTCTATCCTTGCCTCCAACAATTCCAAATGTGTTACAAACGACGAAAAAATCAGCACCTTATGCTTTTCTGCCACGAGGTTGCTCAACATCCTGAAAATCTCGTCGAACTTACCCGAAGCCTTTTCTGTTCCCTTTTCAGCCAGCGATGGATGATTGGCAATCTGGCGCAATTTGGTTAGTCCCTGCAACACCACAAACTGCGACTTTTGCAAACCTTCTTTTTCTATAGCCGAAAGAATTGTATTCCGTATTACAGACTTTTCCTGCTCGTACATTTTTTGTTGTACGCCGGCCATTGGACAAATACGCACCTCTTCCATTAAAGGCGGCAAATCTTTAGCCACCTCATCCTTTTTCCGGCGTAACACAAACGGGCGAATCATCAGCTGCAGTTTCTCCTGTTGCTCTTTGCTGCCGTGTTTCTCGATGGGCGTAATAAACGACCTTCTGAAAAAAGCGAGATTACCTAAAATTCCCGGATTCAGGAAATTCATCTGCGACCACAAATCGGAAAGCGAGTTCTCGATTGGCGTTCCGGTCATCACCAGTTTATGCCTTGCCTTTAATCCCATTATAGCTTTATAGGTTTTCGAAGTAGAGTTTTTTATTGCCTGGCTTTCATCCAGAATCAAATAAAAAAATTCGGTTTTGGAAAGGATGTCGCTATCGCTTCTAACCGTCCCGTAGGTAGTTATAATTACATCGTAATAATCTGCAAGTTTATCAGGGCTAACGGTTTTATTTCTTTGTGCACCCACGTGTTTGTATATTTTTAATACAGGCGTGAATTTATCAATTTCGTTGCTCCAGTTGTGTGCCAGCGATGTTGGCACAACAATTAAACTGGCCGGCTGAACCGATTGATTTTCATTCGAACCGGTTTCAAACATATCGAGCTGACCAGCTTCTGCAAACGGATTCTGAACCTTAATTTCCTGTTTCATCCGTTTCAGCTTCAGAAGTAAAGTTAATGTCTGTAATGTTTTTCCCAGCCCCATATCGTCGGCAAGGCAACCACCCAAGCCATTTTTATATAGGCCATACATCCAGTTAAATCCCTCTTCCTGGTAATTACGTAAAGTGGCTTTTATGTTGGCAGGTAAAACCACTAACTCTTTCTCGGAATTTACCAACTGTTCGTATTTCTTTTTTACCGACTTAACAGTTGACTGTAATGAATTCTGCAGCAGCGTAAAATGGTGTTTTTCAAACTGAATGCGTTCGCCCCGATCTTTACCAAAAGGTAACAAGCCTTTGTATCGGACAAACCACTCTTCAGGTAAAATTGCCAACTCACCATTTGGCAATTTAAATTCGCGGATATCATTCAGAATATATTTTTTAAGTTTGATAAACGGAATGCTGAATTCTCCAAACTTTACCACCGCATACACATCGAACCAGTCGTCTTTGATTTCTGTTTTTAATTCCAGTTTCTGGCTACCGGTAAAATAGGTTTTTTCCAGTTTTTCCTGGTTAATCCGAATACCCTTCTCATCAAATAAAAAACGATTTTCGTTTAGCCAGTTTATCAGGTAATAAAGTGCATTTTGTTGTTCAAGATTTGCTAAACCGGGCAAGATGAAATATCCATTGTCTTCTGCCAATCCTGTTTTTTTTATAAATCCGGTAATTTCGGCTTCCCACACCGAATCGCGAACAGTTTTTGTGAAAACATAAGTGCTTCCTTTTTTTTGTACACTAACAGCAACACGCCTTTCGGAATTGGGTAAGAATCGTTCGTTTCCATATTCAAAGTTTAAAACCAGGCCGGGCTGATACTGCAAATTCATTTCAAGCGAAAGCACTACATTCTTTTTCACTTCTGCCTGAATAATTTCAAAACCATTGGCAGTCACATCATAATCACGAATGGTTTTTAATATAAAACCGGGATAATATTTCTCTTCGATGGTATTCGGAACCGTAACACAATCTTTTTCGAAAAACGGCAATAGCTTTTTGGCATTTAGTTTTTCGAAGGCCACCAACTGGTTGCGGTAAAGCATTAAACACGGATTATTTGTTACAATTTTAATCCGGCGGTTTTGCAATAATATCTCGTTGTCATCAAGAAATACTTTTAGCCGGTATTTTGTTTCTGTTTCGGTACGTTCGAAATAAAACTCAGGGCGCGCAAAAAATGGCGGTACTTCAATTACATCTTCGTCGTACAGGTTCGAGTATTTTGCCTCTTTTTTAAAAAGCCGCACCGGACTAAGCATTAAAACTGAGGTAACCTGCATCATGCATTGTTCAATAAACGGGGTAACCTGTTTCTCGAATACAGACGGGCTCATAATCGAAAAAAACTTAGAAACACTTCCGGCTCGTGAGAACTTTTTCATCAGTTGCTCGTTGCTGTACTTCTCAGTCAGGATCACCAGCTCTTTCTCGTAAGGTTTCCAGGCATAATCAGCATCTTTTAAATCGTGCGAAGTTACCATGCGTACCACCGAATAAAACCGTTCCTTCTTCTGAATAAGAAAAGGCTGAAACAGCGTCCCGAGGAATCGGTGTTCGATTAAAACAATTATAAATTCAAGTTGCCTCATTAAACATCAAATTAAAAACCTCAACAAAAAAATTTTTCTACTGAACAAAAAGTATTGCTCAAAAAGAACCTCAAATATACAAAGCATCATTAATAAGTTAAAAGGAAAAAGTTTAAAAGTCATTTGGGGATAATTAAAAACATATAATTAGCTGAAATGTAAGCTCCTGCAATTGCGCGGCTGGCAACCTGACGTGTCGGGAAACCAGCCGCAACTGCGCGAGAGGCATTCTGAGGCGTCGGGAAGGCCCCTGCAACAGCGCGAGAGGCAACCTGAGCCCCCGGGCAAGCCCCTGCAACAGCGGGCGGGGCAATCTTTCGCGCCGGGCAGGCTCCCGCAACTGCGAAACTGCAAACCCGACGGTACGGGCAACCGGCTGCAACCCGGAATATTCAAATCAAACACAAAAGAATGTCCGGTTTTATAAAAATCACAACCAATTTCCACAAGTCACAATCAATCGCAACAAATCACAATAAATCTCTATTCATCCCCATCAATCGCAACAAATCACAACAATCTTTTAAAACGAATCGTATCTTTACATCAAAACCACAAAACTTTAATAAGATGAAGAACCTGTTTATAAAAAAACTAAATCCTAAAAATAATGTAAGTCTCGATGAAGCAGCACATATACTCGAAACACAAACAGTTACAAATCCAATAGACGTTATTAACTGGAAAGCTTACCCGTACAAGCCCGGGTTAAATTTCAGGATTGGGCACACGGGTAACGAAATCTGGTTAAAATATTATGTGAACGAAAAACATATTCTTGCACAGGCAACCGAAACTCATGGAGAAGTTTACAAAGACAGTACGGTAGAATTTTTTATTTCATTCGATGGCAAGAATTATTACAATTGTGAGTTTAACTGCATTGGGACCATTCATTTAAAACACGGCCCTGATCGTCATGACCGCACCCCCGTAGATCCGGCTATTGTGGAGAAAATTGAAATTAAATCTTCTTTGGGCAATCAACCCTTTGAGGAAAAAACAGGAGATTTTGAATGGGAAATGATGATACGCATACCGGTTGAAAGTTTTGCTTTCGACAATATTAAGTCGTTCGATGGATTAAAGGCCACAGCCAATTTTTATAAATGCGGCGACGAAACATCAGAACCTCATTTTGTAACCTGGAACCCGGTTGGAACTGAAAACCCTGATTACCACCGGCCTGAGTTTTTCGGGAAGGTGCAGTTTGAGTAAAATTCAAACATCAATCTACCTTAAAATAAAATCTTTATTCTGGATGAGATAATAAAGTAACCGGTCCCAGCAGGCCAGCCTCCCTGACTACCCAACCCGACGCATCGAATGGCTTATAGTCGATATTCACAAAATTAATGTCGTAAAATTTGCGCCAAACCACTCCCCTTTTATCTAAATCACGAATCCGGTTGGCAGCCACATTGGTTACCTCTATTTCAAGTTTATTGCTGCCTTTTTTCAGGTTATCGACATAAACCGAAAAAGTAGGCCCGGGCAATGTTCCGAAATCTTTGTCATTTACATAAACATGAGCACAATCCCTGACATCTCCAAGGTTCAAAAAGCCAGAATTTGAGCCATCCCATTCGAAATTAATCGTGTATCTTGTTGTTCCGGCAAATCGTTGGGTTTCTGCATCTCCGGCCTCTGTCCACGATTTTAATTCTTTTATATCGATATTACCCGGATAAACCGGGCCTCCCTCTTCGAACACTACTTTCCAGTGGCCTTTTATTTCCTGTTGTGTCAGATTTTCTTCAAAATAGATATGTGGTTTAACGTTTACATTCTTATCTAAACATTTTATAAAAACAATTTCCTCCGGGTTAAGCTGAATCCTTACTTTCTTCCCTTTTGAACCTGCTTTTGAGATCAGGCCGTTCATGGGATTCATAAAAATAAATGATTTTGAAGGATGATTAATTTTCACCCATTCATCAATTTTTTCTGAAGTGGTATTAAAAATCAAATAGAAAATTTCCCCATCCAGTCTCATTTTTAAGTAATGAAATCCCTTATCAGCCAAATCTTTTTCACCTTCAACCTGCAATTCAACCAGTTTCTCACCGACATCACCAACATTATTTTGCGGCATTCCGGTTTTTAACTGTTCCATCAATTGAATCCGTTCTTCCAGGTTATGCATTCCCGGAACACTTTTGGGAAGACTTTTATCAAAAATCACTTTCCCGCCGCTTTGAATAAATTCCGACAATTTTTGCATGGTTTTAACCGGAATGTATTCTGATTGAGGGATTACAATTGCCTTGTAAACGGCGTCTCCTGAAGTAATAATTTCATTATTCAGCAGTTGACAATCATCCAACTGTTTATCTGAAATATAATCGAAGGTATAGCCTGAGTTAGTCAAACTTTCTGATAATTCTGAAATTGGATGTGAATTAAACCATCCTGCATCCTTGTTTACTCCCAAATGGTTAAAAATTCTACCCTCGCTTGCTGCCACATCAAAATAAGGCCAGTAAATAAGAATATCGCTCTGAGAATTTGATTTTTGTAAAACAGTTTGGGTGCGTTCGATGTATTTAAACAATGCAGGCATTTCGCGCCAGAACGGATTACGGTTATTCATCTGGGTTGAAGCATAAAACAGCCATCCCGGCCACGGGGCATCCTCAGGCGAATAACAGGTTCCGTGAAAAAACATGTGGTTAATTCCGGCCAGGAAGAACCGGTTGGTGGCTTTTACCAAATCTGAAGTAGTAACTGTCCAGTGCTCTTCCAGCCAGGTATAACTTTCCGACGAAACCAGCTTTTGCCCGGTAACATGTGCTGCCGACGAAGCAAATTTATTTACAAATACATCAGGCGATCCCTGGTTCAGGCGCTGAAAAATCTCTGTTTCCGGAATGTCGCAGGCAGCGTACAGATCCAGAATATTTCCCGGCGAGCCGTGTGCCTGGTTACGGTTCAGACTTTTGTGGTTGTTTGCCCAGTCGGTCATTGGTTTTATGAACGATTCCAGAACCAAATCAGATAAAGTCTGGCGGTAATCAGATTTAACACGGGTAACAGTTTCTTTGCTTTGGCAGTCTCCGGCTAAAACATGTAAATATTTGGTTAGGTTATAACCGCGCCTTGCCTTAAACTCTTCTAAAAAACCAGGGGTAAAATCGCCGGTATATTCAAACGAATCGTGAAAAAAGCAGCGTAGCTTTCCCTCATCTATTCCCAGGCGATTCCA
>JBDLJS010000069.1:0-22876 GCA_039714235.1 Bacteroidota bacterium
GGTGAGCGTGAGGAATGGATAAACTTAAGAGTAGCACTTTATCTTGCAGAAATGTTAAAGGAGAAGGGGGCGAAAGTTATTCTTACCAGGACTCAGGATATAAATGTTGACCAGAGTGAAAGAGCAAAAATGGCAATTGACAACAAGGCGGATATCTTTATCTCCATTCATCATAATGCTACTACAGATACGGGCGTAAATTTTCCATTGGCTTATTATCATGGTAATGCTTCTGAAAATCTGGGTGGAATTCAGCTGGGAGAAATACTGGTTAAAAGCTTTTTGAAGAACCTCTATGAAACTGATATTCCTGCCTGTCTTATCTCAGACTTTACAATTTTACCACCCTCAGGTGCCAGTGTGCTCAGAAATTCTTATGGAATACCGGGGATTATAGGTGAAGCATCATTTTTTAGCAATGCCAAAGAAGAACAGAAACTGAAAGATAAGGATTATAATAAGAAGGAAGCTGAAGCTTATTTAAAGGCAATAGATGAATATTTTTCCCAAAAGGCACAACCTGTTCTGGATAAGTTCTCTAAAATTGAACTGCCTCCTTTTAAGGCATTACAGGAAGAAGAACAAATGGACTTTTCTAAACTTTCATGGTTTGACAATTATCAAGAGGCAAGTCAACTTTTGCAATCAGATAATCAAGATTCATTACTTCTTGCTGAAAAGCTTCTAATACAGAGTGTTCACTCATTCCCCGATTCATGGATAGCAGGACAAGCGCACCAGAAGCGAAGTGAAGTATTGATGAAACTCAAACGACACAATGAAGCTGATACTGCACGGATGATGGCTAAGGAGTATTATATACTGATTAGTGGAACAATAGAATAAATAATAAAACTGTTGCCAACACTCTATATACGCCATAGCTACCACAGTTTTTCATAGGAAAAATTATCGTGATTTGAAATTGAGTATATTTGTTGAAGTTATGAACAAAACAAGTCACTACGGCGCATATAGTTGACCGTTAAACAAGACAAAGAATTATGCCAATAGACGAATTTTATAACCTGATAAAGCGCCAGGAAGAAAAAGAAGCTTATTACGAGGAACTGTACGAAGGATTTAGCAACAAACTTCCGCCCCAACTAACAGAAGTTGTATTTAAACATCTTCCTGAACTAAAGAAAAACCGCATAAAATATGAAAAGGCGGTGTTTGAGATTGCCCAAAAATATGTTAGGGAAATATGGGAAGAGTATAATTCGGTTTACTCGCTGAATTATAAAGGAGGAGGGCCAATGGCCGACCTAAATCCGGTAGAGAAACCGGGAACTGGCAGGGAAAAGGCTGAAAAGCGGCTTCAGAAATTGAAAAAAGAGTTGCCGGCAGAATACCACGAGCGTTTACAAGAATCGTTTTGGGAAACATACGAAGATGAGTTAGCCACAGAAGTGTTTAAATATGCGGTTTACGAAAAAATGAAAGAGGTGTTTACCGAATTTTATATTGATGACATTATGGAATTCGAAAGCAAATTTTTACGCTATTTAGATCGCAGCTTGTATCTTATGTGCACGCTTCGGTTTGTGGATGAGGTGTTTTCGTTGGAATAAATCACGGATAAGTATATATAAAAAAAAGCCGCTTCATTAAACGAAGCGGCTTTTGAATTTATCTCAGAATAAATCTTATTCCTCTTTTTTCGTATAGTCCATGGCAGACATTCGTTTATACGATTCGTGGCGCCATTTTGCATTTTCTTCAGAAGCAGCAAACAATTCATCAGCAGCTGCAGGGAATGTTTTCTTTAAAGAAGTATAACGCACCTCACCATTCAGGAATTCCTGGAATTTTGTCCAGTCAGGCTCTTTTGAATCCAACTGGAATGGATTTTTCCCTTCGTCTTCCAATAGCGGATTGTAACGGAACAATGACCAGTATCCGGCTTCAACTGCTTTTTTCTCCTCTTCCTGGGTACGTCCCATACTGGCACGCAATCCGTGGTTAATACAAGGCGAGTAAGCAATTATAAGTGATGGTCCCGGGTATGCTTCAGCTTCTTTCAGTGCTTTGAAATACTGATTCTGATTAGCTCCCATTGCCACCTGTGCAACGTAAACATAACCGTAACTCATCATCATGGCGCCCAGGTCTTTTTTACGAACCCGTTTACCGGCAGCAGCAAATTTGGCAACTGCACCAACAGGTGTCGATTTAGAGGCCTGTCCACCTGTGTTTGAATAAACCTCGGTATCCATAACCAGAATGTTCACATCTTCGCCGCTTGCCATTACATGGTCGAGGCCACCGAAACCAATATCGTATGCCCAGCCGTCGCCACCAAATACCCAAATTGATTTTTTAACCAGGTATTGTTTCAGTTTGATGATTTCTTTGGCATAATCGCTGTTAGCGCCATTTAAAACATCAAGTACTGCTTTCGAAGCTATAACCGAACCATCAGCATTGTCTTTTTTCTCAATCCATTGGGCAAAAGCTTCTTTTTCTGCATCAGATGCACCGTTGCTTAAGGCTTCCTGCATAATCATTTCAATGCGGTTGCGTTGTGCACTAACACCTTCAGAGAAACCAAAACCGTACTCGGCATTGTCTTCGAACAGTGAGTTCGCCCAGGCTGGTCCGTGTCCCGAATCTTTGTGTTTACAATATGGAGTAGATGGAGCCGAACCACCATAGATTGAAGAACATCCGGTAGCGTTGGCAACCATCATTCTTTCGCCGTAAAGCTGGGTAATAAGTTTTACGTATGGAGTTTCGCCACAACCTGCACAAGCTCCCGAGAACTCGAACAGTGGTTGAGCAAACTGTGAGTTTTTAACCGATTTGGTTTTATCAACCACATTTTCTTTTACGGTAACTTTTTGGTCCATGTAATCCCAGCGCTCAATTTCTGCCTGCTGCGAGCCAAGAGGTTTCATAATTAATGATTTCTCTTTCGATGGACAAACATCGGCACAGTTACCACAACCGGTACAGTCGAGTACACTTACCTGCATCCTGAATTTCAGTCCGCCAAATACTTTAGCAGGTTTGGCATCCTGTACTTCAGTTCCTGCAGGTGCAGCCTCAACCTCTTCATCAGTCATTAAGAACGGACGGATTGCAGCGTGCGGACAAACATAGGCGCACTGGTTACACTGGATACAGTTATCGGCCTGCCATTCGGGAACATTAACTGCAATACCGCGTTTTTCGTAAGCAGCTGTTCCAAGTGGGAACTGGCCATCTTCTGAACCTACGAAAGTAGAAACCGGAAGGTCGTCGCCTTTTTGTGCGTTAATTACGTCAACAACTTTAGTGATATATTCAGGACGGTTAGAATTGCCGTTTTCTCCGGCAACTTTTATGTCTTTCCATTCAGCCGGAACTTCAACTTTTACCACATTTTTACCACCTGCGTCAACAGCAGCGTAGTTCATGTTTACAATGTGCTCACCTTTTTTACCGTACGATTTTACAATAGCCGTTTTCATCTGCTCAACAGCCATATCGTAAGGAATTACTCCGGTGATTTTAAAGAAAGCCGACTGCATGATGGTATTGGTACGGGTACCCAGACCAATCTCTTCACCCAGTTTAGTACCGTTGATGGTGTAGAAATTGATTTCGTTTTCTGCCAGGTACTTTTTCATTGCATCAGGAAGCTGATTTTTAGTTTCCTCTTCATCCCAGATTGAATTCAACAGGAATGAACCACCTTTTTTCAATCCTTTTAATACATCGTATAAGTTAATGTATGCAGGTACGTGGCAGGCTACAAAGTCAGGAGTAGTTACCAGGTAGGTCGAACGAATTTTTGCATCACCGAAACGAAGGTGCGAACAGGTAAAACCACCCGATTTTTTCGAGTCGTACTGGAAGTAACCCTGGCACGACTTATCGGTTGCATCACCAATAATTTTAATGGAATTTTTGTTTGCACCGACAGTACCGTCAGATCCTAAACCATAGAATTTAGCCTGGTAAGTACCTTTTGGAGTGATGTCGATTTCCTCTTTTTGTGGAAGAGAAGTAAAGGTAACATCGTCAACAATACCAATGGTGAATGCATTTTTCGGCTCGTTCATCTCAAGGTTTTCATAAACCGAAAGTATTTGAGCAGGAGTAGTATCTTTTGATCCTAAACCGTAACGGCCACCAACAATCTCAGGTGCATTTTCTTTTCCGTAGAAATGTGCTTTAAAATCGAGGTATAATGGTTCTCCGGCAGCTCCAGGTTCTTTGGCGCGGTCGAGAACAGCAATTCTTTTTACTGTTTCAGGAAGTGCTTCAACAAAATGTTTTGCCGAGAACGGACGGAACAGGTGAACAGAAACCAAACCAACTTTTTTGCCTTGAGCAGTTAAGTAATCGATTGTTTCTTTAATTGTTTCGGTTGCCGAACCCATTGCAATGATGATGTTTTCAGCATCGGGTGCACCATAATAAGTGAAAGGACGGTATTTCCTTCCGGTAAGTTCGCTTACCTGGTCCATATAATCAGCAACGATATCAGGAACTGCATCGTAATATTTATTTGCCGATTCTTTTGCCTGGAAGAAGATATCAGGGTTCTGTGCAGTACCACGGGTTACAGGATTCTCAGGATTAAGTGCCCTGTCGCGGAACTCCTGTAATGCTTCCTGGTCTACCATTGGAACGATATCTTCCATTTTAATGGCTTCAATTTTCTGTACTTCGTGCGAAGTTCTGAAACCATCAAAAAAAGCAAGGAATGGGATTCTTGATTTAAGAGTAGCAAGGTGGGCAACACCAGCTAAATCCATTTCTTCCTGTACTGAACCAGCAGCAATCATTGCAAATCCGGTTTGACGCGCTGCGTAAACATCGCTGTGATCGCCGAAAATTGACAGTGCGTGGCCTGCCAATGCACGTGCACTTACGTGGAATACGGTTGGCAGTAACTCACCAGCAATTTTGTACATGTTAGGAATCATTAATAATAATCCCTGCGATGCTGTGTAGGTTGAAGTTAATGCACCTGATTGTAATGAACCGTGAACTGCACCAGCAGCACCGGCTTCACTTTGCATTTCTGCCAAACGCACCGGGCGTCCGAACATGTTTTTCTGACCAAAAGCTGCCCACTCGTCAACATATTCTGCCATAGTCGACGACGGGGTAATGGGGTAGATACAGGCTACCTCACTGAACATGTAACTCATATACGCTGCTGCGTAGTTACCGTCACATGTGATGAATTTTTTTTGTTTTGCCATTTTTATACGATTTTAGATATTTGATTTTAGATATTTGATACTTGATGTTAGATGCTTGATTCTGGTTTTATGTTATTTGATTCTTGATAGATTTGTTCTGGTTCGGCTAATTCGTTGTGCCTTTTTTGAACTGAACTTATAAAGTTGTTTAGTTTCCTGCCTAATTTTTCTGATTCGTTTAAAAGCTCAAAGTAGAGTTCTTTATTTATTAATGATTCTGTATTATATAAATTCTCTAAGTGGTCTATGGTTTCATCATTCGATGCCATCGAGTTAATTAGAAAACGTATAAAGTCTTGCTTGTATGCCCTTCTTCCATAACCTTCCACAATTAAAGACTTAACTGATTTTGAAGAACGTCTTATCTGGCTGCCTTCCTCGTACATTTCAAATTTAGGAAGCTCTTGCAAAGTCATTTTATGAATTCTTATAACTAAGTCATTCGCAATTTGCCATATTTCCAGTTTTTTATAAGACATTGTTCTTCTTATCTTTTTCTATCTAATATCTATTTTATCCAGTATCCAGTATCTAATATAGGAATCCAAACAACCAGAGTGGAATTTTATTTCCTTCTCCGACTTCAATTACATCAGAAGCTGCATATATTTTTTCAGACGACTCAAGTTTACGGCCTCCAACATAAAACTGGTATTTGCCATTTACACAAAAGTCTCCTTTTTCAGAGGTTGACAGTTTGCACTTATATCCCACCTGGTTATAAAAAAATGTATGACGCATATTTAAACTGGTGGTATTGTTTGGTGCAATAGCATATAGCAGGTTGGTATTTTGCATATATACCCTGTCCGGCTTTTTCATTTGGTCTTCGTCGCCATTTGAATAAAGCAGGTTTATCAGCTTTGCATTCTTTAAATATTTCAGGTAATTCATTATTGTTGCACGCGATGTTTCAACCGAATTTGCTAATTTACTAACATTCGGTGTAAAAGGCGATTCTGAAGCTATAATGTGCAACAGTTTTCTGAGCTTTGACAAATATTTAAATTCTATCTGGTTAATATACGGAACATCAATTTCCAGTGCCAGATTAACATTTTTCAGTAATTTATTGATATAGAAATTGGGTTCGTCCATGTAATAAGGGAAATATCCGTGTTTCAGGTAATCATCGAAATAGGCAAGCGGTTTTACCTGCGAAACAATTTCCTTTGCAATTTCAACATGGTTCGAAAGAATTTCTTCGAATGTATAAAACCTGAAGTTCGTACCGGCCTGATGGTTTAAGTATTCCCTGAACGACAATCCTTCAAGGTGGTAAATATTTGCAATTCCTTCTAAATCAGGATTCCCTTCAGCTATTCTAAGAACCGGAGAAGATGTAAAAATAATTTTCAGGTCAGGAATTTCATCCACACATTTTCTTAAATCAGCCGACCAGTCCGGATATTTTTGAATTTGGTCGAGCACAAGAACTTTACCACCTTTTTTTGCAAATTCATCGGCAAAAGAGCTAATCTTTCTGCTTGTGAAATAGAAGTTATTAAGATTCAAGTAGAGAACCGAATTATCTTCGGGGTAGTATTCTTTTATATAATCGAGCAGAAAAGTAGTTTTTCCAACACCTCTGAAACCTTTGATACAAATAAGTTGCTGATTCCAGTCAATGCTGTTTCTCAACTCCCTTTTGATGGTGTCTTTCGGACTTTTGAGTAAAGATTTATGAGTATGTTGAAAAAATTCCAATATTATTTGTTTAATGCCAAAATATTCCGGATTGTGTTGTTGCTATCTGCACATAGCAAAATTACTAATTAGTTGCTATTTAAGATTTAGTTATTGCCAGAGACCTTCAAAATTTGACAAAGAGTTAATGTACGGTAATCTTTTATACCAATCCCGAAAATCCCATAAACGCCATGGCCAGAATACCGGCCGCAATTAATGCAATTGGTGTTCCTTTCAGGCCTTTGGGAACATTCTGAAGATCGAGGTGTTCGCGAATGCCTGCGAACAGGATAAGTGCCAACCCAAAACCAATTGCATGAGAAATTGCAAATACCACACCTTCCAGCAGGTTAAATTCTTGTTGGATGGTAAGAATTGCAACTCCAAGAATGGCACAATTGGTTGTAATTAACGGCAGGAATATTCCCAAAGCCTGGTAAAGAGCCGGACTCACCTTTTTTAGCATTATCTCAACCATCTGAACAAGGGAGGCAATTACCAAAATAAAGGCAATTGTTTGTAAAAAGGCCAGCCCCAGTTTTTCAAGTATATAATGCTGAATGAGGTATGTAACTATGGTTGCCAGAATCATAACAAAAGCAACTGCACCCGTCATGCCAATACCGGTTGAAACTTTTTTGGAAACACCCAAAAACGGGCATACACCCAAAAACTGCATTAAAACAATGTTGTTTACCAGAATGGCACCTATAATAATTACTAAATAGTTCATGGTTTACTTTTTAATCCGGTTAATAATTGCAATTAAATAACCCAATACAATAAATGCTCCGGGCGACAGTACAAACAGAAGTGTTACATAGTTCTCGGAATAAATAGTCATGTTGAAGATTTTTCCGCTGCCCAGTATTTCGCGAATGCCTCCGAGCAGAACCAGTGCAAAACTAAATCCGAGCCCGATGCCAAGTCCGTCGATTGCAGACGATACCAGGTTGTTTTTCGATGCAAAGGCTTCGGCACGCCCCAAAACAATGCAGTTAACTACAATAAGTGGAATAAACAACCCGAGACTTTTATACAACGAAGGCAGATAAGCCTGCATGGTAAGCTGTACAATGGTTACAAAGGTTGCAATAATTACGATAAAACTTGGAATCCGCACTTTCTCAGGAATAACACCTTTTACCAGCGAAACAACAATATTCGACATCAGCAAAACGAAGGTAGTTGCCAGTCCCATGCCTAACCCGTTAATTGCCGATGAAGTAACCCCTAATGTAGGGCACATTCCCAGTAGCAATACAAATACCGGGTTCTCTTTTATAAATCCTTTTGTAAAGTTTTTCAACTGACTCATAGCAATATCTTTAATTTCCGGATGTGCCGGAAGTTGTATCTGATTTTTCTTCGTATGAATTATATGCTCTTACAAGAGCATCCAAGAAAGCTCGGGATGTAATTGTCGATGCTGTAATTGCATCAATGTCTCCTCCGTCTTTCGAAACTGTAAATTTGGTTGTCTCAGGATTTTTGCCAATCACGTTCTGGTTTGGTTTTTCGGAATTGTTAAACCAAATGTCCATTTTTGAGCCTAAACCCGGAGTTTCGGCATGTTCCAAAACCGAGTAACCTGAAATGTTTCCTGATTTATCAATTCCGGCCATGATTGAAATAAATCCGCTAAAACCTTTTTTAGTGTAAGTTTTCACAGCTGTTCCAACCAGTTCGCCGTTTTTATAAGCCGGGAAAAATTCGAGGCTGTCGCCACCTTCTTCTGCAAGTGTTTTAAACGATTCGCCCTGCTCGTCGAACTCGGGAAGTACCTGAGTAATGGCTTCGCTTTGTGCTTTTAATTTTGCTTCGGCAATTGGCTCTTTGGTTAATTCGTAAACATAACCAAGTGCCGCTGCTGCAATTCCGGTAACCAACAACAGGGTTACCACCATATTTAAAAATGTAGATTTACGATTTGCCATATCTATTGCCCTCCAAACCGTTTAGGTTTAATATAAGTGTTCAACAGCGGTGTAAATGCGTTCATAATCAGAATTGCAAACGAAATACCTTCGGGGTATGCGCCAAACATCCTGATACTGATTGTAATTAATCCGATTCCAATTCCATAAATTATTTGCCCCTTGGGTGTCATCGGCGACGAAACCATATCGGTTGCCATAAAAATAGCCCCAAGCATTAAACCACCGGTAAGAATGTGATAACCCGGATTAATATATATTTCAGGATCTACCAACCAGAAAATACCGGCAATTACGGCTACAGTTCCAATTATTGAAACCGGAATCTGCCAGGTAATTACTTTTTTCCATAACATATAAATTCCGCCAAGTATCAGCAGTATTGCAGAGATTTCACCCAGCGAACCTCCGATATTACCTAAAAGCATATCGGTCATTTTCGGCAATCCTTCAATTTGAGAAATTGGTGTACCGTTGGTAACGCCCTCTTTTAACAATCCAAGTGGTGTTGCAGAGGTAACTGCATCGATACCACTTTGTTTATTTACCGGCCACGATGTCATTTGTACCGGGAATGAGATGAGAAGAAAAACACGTCCAACCAATGCCGGGTTAAAAATGTTGCTTCCCAATCCTCCAAACGAAAGTTTTCCAATGCCGATAGCTGCCAGCGCCCCGATTACAATTATCCACCAGGGAATATCTGACGGGACATTGAATGCCAGTAAAATTCCTGTTATCAGGGCCGAACCATCGGTAATGGTTGGCTTTACTTTCATTAAAAATTTTTGAATAAGGTATTCAAATGCCAGGCTGGCTACCACCGCAATTAAGGTTACCCGAAGTGCATCGAGCCCAAATACAAATACCGACCAAGCAAGTGCCGGAATCATGGCATAAACAACCCGGTACATAATTTTCTGGGTCGAGTCGCCCGAGTGTACGTGCGGTGATGGTGAAACTGTTAATAATTTACTCATATTCAGTTTATGTTTTATTCTGAATTATTTCTTTCTTGAACGGATTATCTGTCCGACTTTCCCTTTTCCGTGACGTATGTAGTCAAGCAGCGGACGGTTCGACGGGCAGGTGTAACTGCACGAGCCACATTCTATACAATCCATAATTTTTTCATTTTCGGCACGGTCTAAAATCTGTTTTTCTCCCAGTGTCATCAGCAGGTAAGGCTCAAGTCCCATCGGACAAACCGAAACACACCGTCCGCAACGAATGCAGTTATCAAACTCTTTTCTTTTCGATTCTTCGTCCTGCATTAAAAGAATACCCGATGTACCTTTCGTTACCGGAACATCGAGAGATGCAATGGCTTTTCCCATCATCGGGCCTCCACTTATGACTTTACCCGTATTTTCAGGAAGTCCGCCGGCAGCCTCAACCAGTTCCGAAGTAGTCGTACCAACCCGTACTTTAAAGTTCGACGGGTTTGCAACGCCTTTCCCGGTAACGGTAACCACACGTTCGAAAAGTGGTTTGTTTTTCTGTATGGCTTCGTACACAGCAAAGGCGGTACCTACGTTACTAACCACCGCACCAACCGCAATGGGCAGTCCACCCGAAGGAACTTCTTTACCGGTTACTGCATTAATAAGCTGTTTTTCACCGCCCTGCGGATACTGAACTTTTAAAGCAACAACACTAATTCCTTTATAATCTTTTACTTTTTCCGATAAAAGTTTTATGGCATCCGGTTTATTGTTTTCAATGCCGATAACAGCCTTGTCAACACCCATGGCTTTCATCAGAATTTGTGTGCCCACCATAATTTCATCTGATTTTTCAATCATCAGTCGGTGGTCTGAAGTAAGATACGGTTCGCACTCTACACCATTAATTAAAAGCACTTCGGCTTTCATTCCTTTTGGCGGAACCAGTTTTACATGGGTAGGGAATGTAGCCCCTCCCAATCCAACAATTCCTGCCTCCTGAATCTTTTTTACAATATCAGGGCCTTCGAGCGAAATTTCTTTTACCAGATCTTCCGAACGGTCAATTCCTTCCACCCATTCATCTCCGTCAACATCGATAAAAATTCCCTGCTTGGAATACCCTGAACTGTCAGCCGAGAAATCAACTTTTTTTACCTTCCCCGATACCGAAGAGTGAATATTTGTGGAAACAAAACTGCTGCTCTGAGCAATAACCTGGCCAACTTTAACCTCGTCGCCACGCTTTACAACCGGTGCCGATGGTGCCCCAATATGCTGGGCAACCGGAATAAATACCGTTTTCGGAAGCGGAAGCTCTTCTATTTTTTTATCGGCTGATAATTTATTTTCGGGAGGATGTACCCCGCCAAATTTGAACGTTTTTAACATTCTGAATTATTTAGCTGTATTTAATCTTCTTTTTTCTTTTCTTTTGATTTTTCGGCCTGCTTGCCAACTGGTTTCTCTGCAGTTTCTTTAACTGGTTTGGCTTCCGGCTCTTTTGCCGGTTTTTCAGTAGGCACTTTTAACGGTTTTTCTGCATCAGGTTTAATCTTTCGCTGTGGAAATCCAATTTCTACAATGGCATTGGTGGGACAAACTGAAACACATTTCCGGCATAATTTACATTTATCTGAGTCGATAAAAGCCAGGTTATTTTCAATGGTAATGGCGTCGAATTTACATTCCTTCTCGCATTTTCCACAACCGATACATGCAACACTACATGCTTTTCTAGCCACACCACCTTTGTCTTGGTTCATACACGAAACCACAATTTTCCTCTCTTTTGGGAATTTTTTCCTTAGTTCAATAAGGTCTTTCGGACATGCCTCGACACATGCCCCGCATGCTACACACTTATCGTCAATAATCTGAGGAACACCCAACTCTTGTCGTAAATCGATGGCATCGAACTCGCAGGCTTCAACACAATCGCCATAACCAAGGCAACCGTACTGGCAATTTGTTTCGCCACTGTAGGTCGATGCTGCAATGGCGCAGGTTGTTGCCCCGTCGAAACTGCTTGTTTTTGGCCTGTTGTCGCAGGTTCCGTTACAACGGATATAAGCTACACGTGGCGCTTTTTTTACTGCTTCGAGGCCTAAAATAGAAGCCACTCCGTTCATGGTTTCATTACCTCCAACCGGACAGTTTAAATCTGTTAGATCGCTTGCTTTAACACAGGCTTCGGCAAAAGCACGGCATCCGGCAAAACCGCACCCCCCGCAATTGGCACTTGGCAAAGCCTCTTCAACCTCGTCGATCCTCGGATCTTCGAACACTTTGAATTTCTGTGCCACAAAAAACAGGATTACTGCGGCAGAGGTGCCTATAACTCCCAGTGTGGCAATGGTATATACAATAGTAATACTCATATGTTAATTGATTTCTTCAATTTCGAATTTGAATATTTTTTTTAAATGATGACGAAGGAAATATAATGTTGTGTAGTACGGAATAAGTATGATTAATGATAACAGCCCTGCCTGTAATTCGCTTTTGGTAATCTCTAACGAAACAATTAATGTAATCAAAACAAGAAAGAAGGGCAGGACGTATCCCCAGGCCAACGCCGTAAATCCTTTTGATTCTCTGAAAAGTACAGTTACTTCCTGTCCGGGAGCATATTCTTTTGTGTAATTTGAGATTTCAATTTCCTTCTCTTCAATATCAGATATTGAGCAGGTATTATTTATTTGGCAAGATACACAAGCAGCTTTACTTATTATACCTACTATTAACGAAGATCCTTTAACTTCTTTTATAAAACCTCTATGTCTGATATCTGTTTCCGTAACGTTAGGTTTTGCTATTTGCAGGTTGCAAATTTAGATATTTAATCTAATCTGAAAATGTCAAAAAATTATATTTCATATAAAACCTGAAATTTAGAAATAATCTAATTAAGTTTCCTTGTCTGGTTCTGTTTTATCTTTGTTTAATAATGCCTCGTCTCTTAATGAATGTATATCCCATGCACAATCAGCATCGTGTATAGAATAATTTTTTTCAGCCTGTAATGTCTCGGAGAGTTGCTCAGAGAAGCGCTTGGTTTCCTGAATAAACCGGCTGTGGTCTTCCAGCCAATGTTCATAAAGTTCTTGTATTACCTGCTCCTCGTGGTGTTTAAAGGTACGTGTAGCCCTGTACGCTTCGTATTTTGTGTACCCTAAATGCGTAAGAGCTTCTGTGCCCAGTTCGCTGGCCGAGTTAAACAATTCGCGTTGAACCGTTTTTACATCGAGGTTAAAATATTCGAATACATGAAAAATATCTTTTGCCCGGGCCAGGATTTTTACATCAGGGTATTTCTCGCGGACATATTTAGCCACTTTCAGGGCCTCGTCGTGTTCGGCCATACTTAAAATGAGCAGCCTGGCATTTTTTATTCCGGCTTTATCGAGCAACTGAGGCCGTGTAATATCGCCAAAGTAGAGTTTAAACCCATATTTTCTTAATACTTCAATGTTCGAAGGATTATTATCTAATATGGTCACCTTAAAATTATTGGCTAACAGAATACGTCCGATTGCCAGTCCAAATCTACCAAATCCGGCCAGAATTACAGGATTCTCCTGCTCTTCTATCTCATCGTACTCCAGTTTATTTTGCCAGCGGGCAAGAATTGGGCTTATTGCTTTGTCGTTAAAAATAAGCAGCAGTGGCGATATGGCCATAGAAAGGGTGACAATCAATAGCATTAACGCCGAGGTACGTTCATCGAACAATTGATTTTGTTTCGAGAAGGAAATGAGTACAAAACTAAATTCGCTTGATTGTGCCAACAGGAATGCAAAAAGAAATTCGTAACCTTTTTTCAGTCTGAATACTCTTCCCAGGATGAGCAGAACAATAAACTTCAGCACAATTAACAAAAAGACGTAACCGACAATTTGAAGCGGTTTTTCTATCAGTAACTGAAAATTAATACTCGCTCCTACAGAAATAAAGAACAATCCCAGAAGCAATCCTTTAAACGGATCTATAGTTGTTTCCAGTTCGTGCCGGTATTCGTTATCGGCAAGTACCACACCTGCAATAAAAGTTCCCATTGCAGGGGATAGCCCAATTTTATCCATGGCAAGTGCAATGCCAATTACCAATAATAAAGCAAGAGCAGTAAAAACTTCGTGCAAACCTGTTTCTGCAATTAACCTGAAAATATGCCTGGCAACAAAACGGCCAGAAACAATAATAGCAGCCATAACGCCGATAATAAGGAGTAATTGTAACCAGCCCGCCATTTTTGCAACTCCTTCAATATTATTCAATGCCGATTCTGTAATATCGACTGGCTGACCTAATGTTGCCAATATGGGAAGAACTGCCAGTATTGGGATTACAGCCATATCCTGGAAAAGAAGTACGGAAAAAGCTGAACGGCCTGCAGTATTTCGCATTAATCCCTTTTCTGTTAATGTTTGCAGTACTATTGCTGTAGATGAAAGAGCAAGGATAAGCCCAATTGCAATGGCCCGGTTAATTTGAAATTTAAAAATCAGGGCAAACAGGGCAATTACCACAGCCGTTATTAAAACCTGTAATCCTCCTAACCCAAAAATCGATCGTCGCATTTTCCACAACAAGTGAGGTTCAAGTTCCAGACCGATAATAAAAAGCATTAGAACTACCCCAAATTCGGCAAAGTGCATTACTTCGTCGGCTTCTGTGCCTACCAAACCAAAAACGAATGGTCCTATTACAATTCCGGCTAAAAGATATCCAAGTACCGAACCAAGTCCCAGTTTTTTTGCCAAAGGAACCGAAACAACTGCAGCCACAAGGTAAATTAAAGCCTGAAAAAAGAAATCCTGATTATGCATTTTATTGTATTAAGCTGTTAATATATTCAACAGATTCAAGTTCCGAATCGTTAAATTTTTCATTCCTGAGAGAGATAATTAACTCACGATATTGCCGGGCATAGTTTTCCAGATCTTGCTCCGAAATGGTATGAGAACCATGAATAACAAAAGGTGGGAGATATTTCATCCGGCACAAATTAGCCGATTGATTAAATGGGATTAAAAACTGGTTAATTGTAAAATTGTTGCTCCCGGTTTTACAGTAAACCTCTTTTTTCCCCCCGGTTGAAATAGCAGAAATGGCCCATTTCCCCTTTAATGCCCTTCCGTGTGAACCATAAGCAAAACTGTGTTCCAGCACCAAATCCATCCATTCTTTAATAATTGCAGGTGCACTAAACCAGTAAAACGGGTGGTGCCAAACAATTACATCATGTTCAGCCAAGAGTTTTTGCTCTGCCCTAACATCAATAAAAAAATCGGGGTATTTTTCGTAAAGGTTATTTACTGTAACACCTTCCAAACCTTCAACTCCCTCAATCAGCTTTTTATTTATGCGTGATTTGTGGAAGGCGGGGTGGGCGAACAGGATAAGTATTTTTTTCATTAACAATTTGACTTTTTTAGATTTGTATAAAGTTAAACAATATCATTAAAAAAGATAAAGCAGGAATTGTTTAAATCTATTCTGATAAACTCTGTAATAATTATTAAATAGTAATCTTTTTACTTGGGTTTTAATCTGATGTTTCATACCTTCATTTAGCTAAAACCATTTGACTATATAACCATGATGAATAAGATACCGTTCAGAGGAATACTCATTTCTTTTATTCTGCTTTTTATAACTTTTAACCTGAGTTCGCAGGAAACAGGCATTCAGCTTTATACAAAAAATTCATATTTCTGGGAATATAACGGACAGCCGGTTTTATTAATAGGTGGTTCCAGCAACGACAATCTTTTTCAGAATATAAATATTGTTGAAGAACTAAATCAATTGCAGGCCGTTGGCGGAAACTATGTAAGGTGTACACTCAGCGGGCGTGATGTTGGCGACGAATGGCCATTTTGGAGATTAAGCAGACGTTTTATTCTTAATAAGTTCAATCCTGAATTCTGGAAAAATCTAGATAGTTTTTTTAAACTGACAGCCGAAAGAAAAATATTTGTTCAGGTTGAAATTTGGGCATTCCACGATTTTATGGAAGGTTGGGAGAGAAACCCATGGAATCCGGCGCTGAATAATGTATTTTCTGAATTGAATACAAACCTGAAGACGGAAAGTTATGGCGATACCGGAACAGCGAAGCATGATTTCTTTTTTTCGGTTCCCAAACTTAAAAATGATTCTTTGTTGCTCGATTACCAGAAAATGTTTGTTGACCACCTACTTGGCATTTCATTAAAATACAATCATATACTGTATTGCATTACCAACGAAATATATTCTCAATATTCTCCTGAGTGGGGTTGGTTTTGGGCAGACTATATAAATCAAAAAGCACTTGAAGAGGGGGTGAGTGTACATATAACTGAAATGTTTCAGACTCCGGATATTATGGACAAACAGCATTATGCTTCTCTTCAACATCCTGAACTTTATTCATATATCGATATCTCGCAAAATTCTCGAAAGGTTGGTCAGGAACATTGGGAGAAACTTCAAATAGTGCGTACCGCTACTGAATCGAATCCTCGTCCGTTAAACAATGTGAAGATTTATGGTGGACCTCGTGGAGAGTGGACCGATGGGCCAGCACACGGGATTAATCGTTTCTGGAGAAACCTGGTTGGTGGAGCTGCTTCAGTTCGGTTTCATAGTTCGCCATCAGGAATTGGTATTTCTGAAAGGGCACAGTTTCATATAAAAAGTGCCACGATGCTGGCTGCTGAATACGACTTTTTTACCAGTCAGCCCAATGCTGATTTTAATCTTTTTGACGAACGCGGAGAAGATGAAGCATACCTTGCTACAAACAGTAGAGGCGATGCCATTGTATATTTTCCAGACGGTGGACAGGTTGTGATAGATTTTACCGACTTTGAAGGGGATTACGAATTAAAATGGTTAAACGTTGAAGGGAAAAACTGGTATAAAATATCTAATGTAGAAGGAGGCCAGATTCTTGAGCTGAAATCTCCACATGCCGGAGGTTGGATAGCTTTACTTAAAAGAAAATAATTCATCCAATAAGTTTTAAGACTCATTAATTTTACCTCAGGTTAAAGTAATTCCATTTAATAATTTGTTGTAATTTTGCGCCTGACTTAAAAGCAGGTTTATGACAGAGATTAAACTAAATACAATTCCGGAAGCCATTGCTGCTATTCAAAATGGCGAAATGGTAATAGTGGTTGATGATGAAGACAGGGAGAATGAAGGAGATCTAATTGTAGCTTCTGAATTGGTGACTCCAGAAATTATAAATTTCATGGCAACTCATGCCCGGGGTTTAATCTGTATTTCATTAACCGAAAAGCGATGTGATGAGCTTCAGTTGGACCTTATGGTAGGAAAAAATACTTCATCAAATGAAACTCAATTCACCGTTTCGGTAGATGGTATCCATCCTGACATTACAACGGGAATTTCGGCAAAAGACAGGGCTACAACCATTCAAATGTTGGTCGACAAAAAAACAAGGCCAGAGCAGTTAGGACGTCCGGGACACGTTTTCCCGTTGAAAGCTAAAGAAAGGGGAGTGCTCCGACGTAGTGGACACACCGAAGCCGCTGTTGACCTGGCTCGTTTAGCAGGTTTGTACCCATCAGGAGTACTGGTAGAAATAATGAACGAAGACGGAACCATGGCCCGTCTTCCGCAATTGTATAAAATTGCTAAAAGGTTTAATCTCAAAATTATCACCATAAAAGATCTGATTTCTCATCTTCTGGATAGCGAGAGCCTTATCGTAAAAGGTGAGGAGGTGTCGCTGCCGACTGTTAATGGTGATTTTAAGGTTGTTCCATTCAGGCAAAAATCGAATGGAGCAGAACATGTGGCTTTGATAAAAGGAAGCTGGAAAACCGATGAACCCATCTTAACCAGGGTACACTCTTCATGTATGACAGGCGATATTTTTGGCTCATTACGGTGCGAGTGTGGCGATCAGTTACACGAAGCAATGAGAATTGTAGAGAAAGAAGGGAAAGGAGTTATAGTTTATATGATGCAGGAAGGAAGAGGAATAGGACTTTTCAATAAAATTGCAGCTTATAAACTTCAGGATGAAGGACTTGATACTGTTGAGGCAAACCTGCATCTCGGATTTGAAGACGATGAACGCGATTATGGTGTGGGTGCCCAGATTTTACGCTCACTCGGAGTTACTAAAATGCGATTACTTACCAACAATCCGGTAAAAAGGGTTGGCCTCGAAGGTTATGGTCTTGAAGTAAAAGAGATTGTACCGATAGAGATAGAACCAAATCCGCATAATCAACAATATATGAAAACCAAGCGCGACCGCATGGGCCATCACCTTAGAAATTTTAATTACGATAAATAGTTTTTCGAGATCTGATTATTTGAACTCATTTCCGGTAGGAATCAGAAAATACTTGTTACCATTTGACCCATTCTTATTCATGAAATGGTTTTGTATTAATAAATTTAGTTATAAATAGTTAAATTCGGGCATGAAACAATTTCTGCTGATTTTAGTATTCGTTTTGGGCGGATTTATGACTGATGCCCAGGATTGGCCCGACTGGCGGGGTGCAAAACGTGATGCTGTATGGCATTCGTCAGAGATAGTAGAGAAATTCGAATCGGAAATTATTAAGCCAAAATGGTCGGTTAAAATTGGTCCGGGATACTCGGGGCCAACTGTAGCCGCAGGAAAGGTTTATGTAACCGACCGAATTGAAAAACCCGAACAGAAAGAGCGTGTACTTTGTTTCGATGAACAATCCGGTAAGAAAATCTGGGAATTTTCTTACGATTGTGAATATTTTGGGGTAGGTTATCCTGCAGGACCGAGGGCTTCGGTTGTTATCAACCAGGGTAAAGCCTACTCATTGGGAACAATGGGAAATCTGTTCTGTTTCGATGCCAATTCAGGAGATGTTTTATGGCAAAAAGACCTAGACAAAGAATATAAAATTAACATGCCGATATGGGGAATTGCTTCAACACCACTAATTGTTAATGATAAAATTATCGTACATGTTAGTGGAAGTAAAAATGCATGTGTAGTTGCTTTCAATAAAGATTCGGGTAAAGAAATGTGGCGAAACCTCAATGACAGGGCAGGTTACTCGGCACCAATCCTTATCGAGAAAGCGGGTAAACGAGTGGTGGTTAACTGGACAGAACACAGCCTTTCGGGTTTAAATCCGGAAACAGGGAAGGTATACTGGCATTTCCCGTGGAAAACAGGATCGGGCATGAGTATTGCCACTCCGGTTTTATACAACGACCATGTATTTGTAAGCGCCTTTTACAGTGGGGCTTTGTTGGTGAAACTTGGAGACGATTATACCACGGCTAAAAAAGTGTGGCAACGCAGTGGTGAGAGCGAACGAAAAACCGATGCCCTGCATTGCGTAATGAATACGCCGGTGATTATTAACGGTTTTATTTATGGAGTTGACAGTTATGGCGAACTTCGTTGCCTCGAATTTGACACAGGCGACCGGATTTGGGAAGATCAAACCGCTGTTAACCGTAACAGGTGGGCAAATATTCATTTTATTCAACACGAAGATAAAATCTGGATGTTTAATGAACAAGGTGAGTTGATTATCTCGGAGCTTTCTCCTAATGGATTTAAAGAAATTAGCCGGACAAAACTGATTGAACCAACAAAAAAACAACTGGCGCGAGGTGTAACCTGGACTCACCCGGCTTTTGCAAATAAACATGTTTTTATACGAAACGATAAAGAGTTAATTTGTGCTGATTTATCAAAAAAACAAAAGTAACTTTATAACCACCTGCCCAATTCCTTCCATGTTTTCAGGGGAGGTCCCGAAGGGGGAGGAGTAAAATAAAATAAAATGAAACTAAACCTATTTTTACTAATTCTGACATCGGTTATTATCTGGAGCTGCCAACAAGAACCGGAACCTGAAAATCCGAATATCATATTAATCATGTGCGACGACCTTGGTTGGGGCGATACAGGATTTAACGGAAACAAAATAATAAAAACACCCAACCTCGATATGCTGGCCGGGAAAGGAATTACTTTCAGCCGGTTTTATTCGGCTTCGGCCGTTTGTTCTCCCACACGTGGAAGTTGCCTCACCGGAAGAAATCCGTACAGGTATGGAATTCCGGGAGCAAATTCGGGGCACATGAAAGTAGAAGAAATTACCTTACCTGAACTATTAAAACAGCAAGGTTATTCTACCGGCCATTTTGGAAAATGGCACCTGGGAACATTAACAACCAAAGTAAAAGATGCGAATCGGGGCAGGCCAGGTGACTCAACGCATTACAGTATACCGTCTATGCACGGATACGATACTTATTTTGTTACTGAATCAAAAGTGCCCACGTACGATCCAATGCTAAAACCTGCTGTTTTTGATACCGAAAAAGGCGAAAGCCTACATTATGGCTGGAAAGCAGTTGAAAACAGAAACACCGCAAAAGAGTACGGAACTTTTTACTGGAAAGGAATTGAAAACAGGGAAAGTGAAAATCTGGAGGGCAACGATTCGAAAGTGATAATGGACCGAGCTATTCCATTTATTGAAAAATCAATTAGCAACGGTAATCCTTTCTTTTCCGTAATTTGGATACATACGCCACATTTGCCTGTAGTTGCAGATGAGGAAATGATGGCTGAATATAGTGAATATACACACCGGGAGCAGATATATTTTTCAACAATAACCGGAATGGATAAGCAGGTCGGGCGTCTCTGGAAAACACTGGAGGAACTGGGAGAAGCAGATAATACCATGATTTGGTTTTGCAGTGATAACGGTCCGGAGCGCAACACCCCTGGAACCTCCGGCCCTTTTCGAGAGAGAAAACGTTCGCTGTACGAAGGAGGTGTTCGTGTACCTGCATTTTGTGTTTACCCAAATAAACTTCAGTCCGGACAAAAAACTGATTTTCCGGCTTTTACAAGCGACTACCTGCCAACAATTACAGACCTGTTAAATATTGAATATCCATCAGAAAGACCGGTTGACGGGATAAGCCTGGCTAAGGTTTTAAACGGAGAAGATTATCAACGCGAAAAACCAATGGGCTTTCGGTATAATACAAAAATGTCGTGGGTAACACAGGAATTTAAACTTATTAGTACAGACAAAGGACAAACTTTTGAGTTGTATAATCTTTTAAAAGATCCGGCAGAAAAAGAAGATATAATTGAAGAAAACAAGGAATTGGCAAATCAAATGAAATCGGATTTGTTTACCTGGATTGAGTCGTGTAAAAAATCGAATGAAGGTGCTGACTACGGAAATTAAAATTAATTAAAATGAGATTTGGAATTAAATTATTCATTATCGTTCTTTTTGGAGGACTAATTGCAGCCTGTTCGGTAAACGAGAAACCGGTTGAAAGACCCAATATCGTGTTTATTATGACAGACGACCATGCATATCAGGCCATAAGTGCCTACGGACATGGATTAAACCACACACCCAATATCGATCGTCTTGCTGAAGAAGGGGCAATTTTTTCGCGTGGTTTTGTTACCAACTCTATTTGTGCTCCAAGCCGGGCGGTAATGTTAACCGGGAAACATAGTTTTATGAATGGTAAAGTAGATAATATTCAGGCATTTAACTGGGAGCAGGATAACTTTGCCAAACAATTGCAAAAGGCCGGCTACCAAACGGCAATGATTGGAAAAATACATTTAAACGGGCTGCCACAAGGGTTCGATTACTCGAATGTGTTGCCTGGGCAGGGGCAGTATTACAATCCTGATTTTATTGAAAACGGAGTAAAAAAGCAATACCACGGTTATTGCACCCAAATAACCACAGATATTGCACTGGATTGGCTGAAAAACAAACGACAAAAGGATAAGCCTTTTCTTTTGTTGTATCACCAAAAAGCGCCGCACCGCACCTGGATGCCTGAAAAAAAGTACCTCGACCTTTTTGATGATAAAAATTTTACGCCGCCTGCCAACTTCTTCGACAGTTACGAAAATCGTCAGGTAGCAGCTGAACACGAAATGGGTATATATGAACACATGGATTTGGTGTACGACCTGAAAATGCTGGATGAGGAAGGAGATATTCAGACCAAATACAGGAAATATGCGCAAAACATGTACAACCGTATGAATGATGAGCAACGGGATGCCTGGGATGCGCATTACAAACCGATAATAGAAGATTTTAAAGCGCAGAATTTAGAAGGAAAAGAACTTGCACTTTGGAAATTTAATCGCTACATGCGCGATTACCTTGCAACCATTCAGTCGGTTGACGATGGTGTGGGGGAGGTACTCGATTACCTGGACGAGGCCGGATTAGATGAAAATACTATTGTGGTTTATACCTCAGACCAGGGTTTTTACCTCGGGGAACATGGGTGGTTCGATAAACGATTTATGTATGAAGAATCGTTCCGGACTCCTTTGTTGATGCGTTACCCTAAAGAAATCAAACCTGGGATGATAATTGATGAGCTTGTTCAAAATCTCGATTTTGCCCCTACTTTTTTGGATTATGCAGGGAGTTCCATTCCTGAAGATATTCAGGGCGAATCGTTTCGCGATATTGTTAACGGCGAAAGTGACGTCTGGCGCGATGCTATTTATTATACCTACTACGAATATCCTGGCGAACACAATGTTCAACGTCATTACGGCATCAGAACCGACCGTTACAAGCTGATTCATTTTTATTATGACTCTGATACCTGGGAATTGTACGACCTGCAAAAGGACCCGTCAGAAATGCATAACCTTTATAAAAATCCTGACTATGCTGAAATTCAAAAAGAAATGCATCGGAAACTTACCGAAATCAGGGAAAAGTATGGCGACAGCGATGAGCTCAATAAAGAACACCTGGAACGTTACCTGAATAAAAAGAATATAAAGCATTAGAAGCTGTCTAAAAATGATTAATATGTTTTATTATGCGTCTTTTTCACTTATACTTCTGCAAAATTTCCTTAAATAGCGGGTGCTATTCGCGTCAATTTTGTTTTGTCTAAGTAAAAAATACATAATAATAATTCCAAAAACTCAAATTTAGACAGCTTCTTAGTAGATTATTAAAATTAGAAAGATAAACAGATGAAGTTAGTATTAGCTATTGGAATGTTGCTGGCAATTTTAGCTGGTTGCTCGACTCAAAAAAAA
>JBDLJS010000070.1:0-22755 GCA_039714235.1 Bacteroidota bacterium
CCCTGCGCAAGAACACCTTTATCGGCCAGGTACTCATGGTTTTGTTTAATAGATCGTTCAAAGAACCAAATAAATGGATTGAACCAAAAGATGACTGTTAACAGTTCTATAAAAAGCAGGTCGAACCAGTGGTTATCACGAATGTGCACTTTTTCGTGAGCCAGAATTTCCGGCAGGTCCTCCTGTGTATGAAATTTTGGATTGATAAAAATTACGTTGAAAAACGAGAAAGGCAGCCCGTATTTTTCGTTTTCTACAATGCGTACCCCGTCCATCGATTTTATCCGGTACTTTATCATTAAATGTATAAGGATGAAAGTCTGGGTTAACAAACGCAACAGAAAAATTGCAGCCCCCGTTAAATAAATCAGCAATAAAGCCTGTTGCCAGTTAAAATTAGTTGTGGAATTTTCGCTGCCTGAAACTACCGGGATATTTTTAAAGGTATCGCTAATTGTTTGCAGAGCTGTTTCATTAGATTCATGCTCAACCAGAACAGTATATTGAACCGGGAAAAGCGGCAACAAAACTGCTGTCAGCAAAGCAACGTTCAGGAACCAGCGATTGGCTGCATAAAAGGTTTCCTTCCGGAGAAACAGCCAGTAAACCAAATAAAACAGAACTATTCCGATAGAGGCTTTCAACAAAAATGTAAAAATTGTTTCCATGGCTATTTATTGTTTTCCCCTTTGTTTAATTCGTTTTCCATAATTTTCAGCATCTCTTCCAGCTCATCAATTCCCAGGTTGTTTTCTTTGGCAAAAAAGGTGGCCATTTTGGGGAACGAGCCGTTAAAATAGTTTTTCAGCAACGAACTAAACTGAAATCCTGTGTATTCTTTTTTGCTGATTTCGGGTGAGAATAGATTTACATTTCCCACCTTTCTGCTGGCTGCAAAACCCTTTTTCTCCAACACCTTTAACACAGTTGCAACAGTTGTATAGGCAGGGCGAGGCTCCTCAAACTGGTCGACCACATCTTTTACAACCCCTTCTTTTAAATCCCACAGGATTTGCATCACTTGCTCTTCGGCTTTTGTTAATTGTTTCATTTTATCAGTAATGAGTATTTAGTACAAAAATCATACTAAATATATTTCTACTACAAACATAGTACTATTTTTATAATAATCCTACTATTTTTATAGTAAATATTGCAATGCCAAAAAAAATGCTGTCATAAAATGTGACAGCACTCTGATTATCAGTATTTTATTTGATTAAGGCCAGACAATAGATTCTTCAGCAATCGATACTTCCTGAACATTATAAACCTCGTATCCTTCGTCGAACTCCGGCTCGTAAGCAAAAGCATGTACCTGAATGGTATATGTTTCTCCCGGTTCTGGTACAACAACCCAGCTCTCCAGAACAACATTTATGGTATAATCGGTTACATCATTCTCAAAACCCTGGCTGACAGAAATTTCAGTTCCTTCTGAATTCAGGATTTTAACCAGGTATCCGTCAGCTCCTTCTGCTTCGTTCCAATCTATTTCGAGCAATTTATTCGACTCGTTAAATTCCGTTTTTACAATTTCAGGAATATCAATATCGTCGTAACTCAAAAAGTCGTAACTGTCCACCGAAATTCCACTTTCTGCAACTACCTGAAACAGGTAATCGCTGGTTGCCGGGGCATATGACCGGAAATCACTTTCCTGTGGTTTTTTCGACATTACCAATATGGAGGTTGGATCTTGTGCGAGGTTTATTTTTTCTCCCGAACCACCCATTTCGGTTGCGGTAACCGAACGCATAAACTGGTTTGCAAAAGCATAAAAAGAAACCGCATAAACCGGTTCTTCTCCACTCTTTTTCTTTATAACATAAGCATCTGTAATAACTTCGAAATCATCCACAAGGTCATCATCAGAAAAACATGAAACCATAAATAACGGAATTAAAAACAGAACAATGAAAATTTTAATTTTGTGTTTTCTAAACATATTTAATATCAATTAATTATTCACCCCAAACAATCTCTTTTTCACCAACCGATATTTCCTGGATGTGAAATTTAAAATCATCAGCATCGGTGCCATTCTCGTATAAATAGGCATAAACTTCTACTGTGTAAGAAGTCCCGATTATCGGTTCTTCAGTCCAGTTACCTACGTTTGGATCTATTTGGAAACTGGTCATAGTATTCGGCAATAGTTGCCCTACATCGTATACTATTACACCAACATTATTGGCCATTTTAACCACGTATTTATCTGCCTGTTCAACAGTTTCCCATTCAACCGTTAAGGTTTGAGAGGCATTATTATACTCGGTTGATGTGATTGTTGGATAATCGATGTTATCGAATTCAAGTAAATCAATGGCCTGATGCGGAATATCCTCATTTATTACATCAAAGGTATAATTACCGGGTTCTGGTAAATCGGTAGCGTAATCATTCATCTTCGGTTCAACCTGGTAGGTGTTTGCCTGATCGCCAAGGGGATTCAACTGAATAGCTGTTCCGTCGGGTGTGGTCACTTTAGCCAGCGACATAGAATGAGTTCCATATGCATAATACGCGTTTGCAAATTTTGTCTCATCATCTATTTTTCTTTTTACAACAAATACGTCGCCAACAACTTTAAATGCAATGGTATCTTTATCATCATCGCACGATATTATTCCTGTTAATATCATTATAGCGATGAAAATTTTTCCGGTCTTTTTTAATGTTATCATTTGATTTAATTTAATGTGTTACAAAATAAATAAGATTTTTCGACTTACGTTAATCGTTACTATATTGATGCAAATTTATATTTTAGGTTGCGTGAAACCTGTAACTAATTTAAAAAATTATAAAACCTAAACCTTTCAATAATGAATATTAAACTGAATTTCTGTCGGATTTATTTCGTTTCTGTAATGATTTTTGCATTTACCGGGACAAAACTTTATGCCGAGAATAATGGAAAAAGTGCTGAAAATCTTGTAGAACGACTGTACAATCTGGTAACTTTCGACAAGGGGACTACACCCGACTGGAATAAAGTGAAATCTCTTTTTCTTGATGAAGCAGTGATTGTACTAAAAACTTCCAGAACTGAAAATAAAATATTTAATCTCGATGGTTTTGTTGGCGATTTTGTAAAATTTATTGAAGAATCGAATGTAAAACAGACCGGTTTTTCGGAAACCATAATAAAAAAGCAAGGAAAAGTTTTTGGCGATATTGCATAGTTTATGGTTTTGTACGAGGCGAAAATTCCGGGAACTGAAAGAAAGAACCTTGGAGTTTATCATTTTTCGCTGGTTAAAACAAATGGTACCTGGAAAATAGTATCGATAACCAATGAAATTTCTACAAAAGATCGGCCTGTCCCTGAAGAATTATGTGACTAGGATTTGATATCATTAAACATTTCGTTTAAAATAAAGTCAGCAGTTTCAACATTGGGTACATTCGAAAAGCTGAGGGTGAGTTTACCCTTTGCTTCCTTCATTTGTCCTTTTGTTTTTCCTTTTTGAATGTACGAGACTATTTTAATAAACTCTTCCGACTGGTAAAATTTTGATTTTTGGTCGGCTACAAAATAACAGATCATCTTTTTGTTCTTGAGGATAATTTTTTCCATCCCCAAATCAATGGCTTTCCAGCGTAACGGGAGAATATCAAGCAATTCGCAACTTTCCCCCGGAAGGCCTCCAAACCGGTCTTTTAGCCCCTTTCTGAATTGGTCGAGCTGTTGCTGGTCTTCAATATTGTCCAGTTCCCTGTAAAGGAGCATCCGTTCCGAGTTTCCGGGAACGTAATCGGCTGGGAATAGCAATTCCAAATCGGTATCGATTACACAATCGTTTACATAATTTATCTTCAGAAATGTCTGCGTCTGTTGTTTATCCTCGTCTTCAAACAGTTCTTTAAATTCATCATGTTTTAGTTCCTGTATTGCTTCATTCAAAATGCGGTGATACGTTTCGAACCCGATATCGGCAATAAAGCCGCTTTGCTCGGCTCCCAGCATATTACCCGCCCCACGAATGTCGAGGTCCTGCATGGCGATGTTAAATCCGCTGCCCAGTTCAGAGAATTGCTCGATGGCCTGCAATCTTCGCCTGGCTTCCGGGCTAACCGTTGAAAGCGGCGGGGCAATCAGGTAACAAAAAGCTTTTTTGTTCGAGCGGCCAACCCTTCCCCTTAACTGGTGTAAATCGCTTAACCCAAAATTTTGAGCGTGATTTATAATAATTGTATTGGCATTGGGAATATCCAGGCCCGATTCGATAATAGTTGTAGCCACAAGCACATCGAATTTCCCGTTAATAAAATCGAGCATTACTTTTTCCAGTTTCGGGCCATCCATTTGTCCGTGCCCTACAACCGTTTTTGCTTCGGGTACTATTCTTTTTATAGTTGCTTCAACTTCATAAATATTCTGAATGCGGTTATGAATAAAAAAGATTTGGCCATTTCTGTCTATTTCATAAAGAATAGCTTCTTTAATTAGTTGCTCGTTAAAACCATGTACTTCGGTAGCAATTGGGTAGCGGTTAGGCGGTGGTGTTTGAATGATGGAAAGGTCGCGGGCCCCCATTAACGAAAACTGCAAAGTCCGTGGAATAGGCGTTGCTGTAAGCGTAAGCGTGTCCACATTTACCTTAAACTGTTTTAGTTTTTCTTTTACCGAAACGCCGAATTTTTGTTCCTCGTCGATAATTAAAAGCCCGAGGTCTTTAAACTTAACGTCTTTGCTTACCAAACGGTGAGTGCCAATAATAATATCGGTTTTACCGTCGGCAACTTCTTTTAAATCAGCTTTTATTTTAGTTGTCGATTTTAACCGGCTTACGTATTCAATTCTGACCGGGAAGTTTTCCAAACGTTCGGTGAAAGTTTTATAGTGCTGGAGGGCGAGAATTGTGGTCGGCACCAAAATTGCCACCTGTTTGCTGTCGGAAACAGCTTTAAAAGCTGCCCGGATAGCTACCTCTGTTTTACCGAACCCAACATCACCACAAACCAGACGATCCATGGGAACCGTTTTTTCCATGTCGCTTTTAACGGCAGCAGTAGCCTTTTCCTGGTCTGGCGTATCTTCGTAAATAAACGAGGCTTCCAGTTCGGTTTGCAGGTAAGAGTCCAACGAGAACGAAAATCCCTTTTCCGATCGTCGTTTGGAATAAAGTGCAATCAACTCTTTTGCAATGTCTTTTACTTTGGCTTTGGTGCGGCTTTTCATTTTTTGCCATGCCCCGGTGCCCAGTTTATTAATTCTCGGCTCGCTGCCGTCTTTGCCTTTGTATTTCGAAATGCGGTGCAGCGAATGTATGCTTACCAAAAGCGAATCGTTGTCTTTATAAACCAACCTGATTGCCTCCTGCATTTTTCCGTTTATCTCGGTTTTCGCCAGTCCGGCAAATTTCCCAATCCCATGGTCGATATGTACAACATAATCGCCAGGATGCAGCTTGTTAATCTCTTTCAGAGAAATTGCCTCCCGTTGTGCTTTGCGGCTTTTAAGTTTAAACCGGTGATAGCGTTCAAAAATTTGGTGGTCGGTATAAAAGCAGGCCTTTAAATCGTGGTCGATAAAACCCTCGTGCAGAACAAAATTTACCGGATTACATTTTACATTTACATTGGTATCTTCAAAAATCGATTGTAACCGTTCAATCTGTTTTTCCTGGTTCGAGAGGATAAAAAGTTTGTACCCGTTTTTCCGGTGTTCGGTTAAGTTTGCACCCAGCAATTCGAAGTTTTTATTAAATACTGGTTGTTGTGATACGGAAAAAGGAAGAACTTCATCGGATTCGAAAGCCAAATCGTTCCCAAAATC
The DNA here is from genome assembly GCA_039714235.1 of Bacteroidota bacterium. GTDB lineage: Bacteria > Bacteroidota > Bacteroidia > Bacteroidales > Prolixibacteraceae > Draconibacterium. The sequence goes on from JBDLJS010000070.1 coordinate 5,786, forward strand.
GAAGGTGGTTTTTTTATCAAACTGACTTTTGAGATCGTTCCCGGAAATAATCTGATTTATGATGTTCTCATCCTCCCTCGAAATAATGGTTTGCCGGTGTATCTCTGAAACCCGGTCGAAAAAGTGGTTTAAATTATTCCCAAACCAAAAGCTTTCATCTTGCAGAAATTCAATAAATGAAATTCTGTTACCCTCGACAGAACTGTTCTGAATATTCGGGACAATGGTTATCTGTTTCAATTTATCTTTGGACAACTGATTGTCGATGTTAAAACTTCTGATGGAGTCAATTTCATCGCCAAAAAAATCGAGGCGGTACGGGTCTTCATGCGAAAAGGAAAAAATATCGACAATGCTGCCCCGCACTGAGAACTGTCCCGGTTCGTAAACAAAATCAACCCGTTCAAAACCGTATTCATAAAGAAATTCATTAATGAATTCGATGGAAATTTTATCGCCGGTTTTTACCTGCAAAGTATTGCTTTCCAGTTCGGAATGAGAAATAACTTTTTCTATTACAGCTTCGGGATAAGTTATTACGAGGTACGGTTTTTCTGCTTTCGATAACAGGTTTAACACCTCGGTGCGTTGTACAATATTTTCCTGTTCGGGCTGGTCGAACTGAACCGAGCGTTTATACGAAGAGGGGAAAAACAGGGTAGATTCTCTCAATCCCAGGTTATTTAAATCATCGTAAAAGTAGGCTGCCTCTTCCCTGTCGTTTAGAAGAACAACAATATTTTTTTGTGAGTTTTGAAAAAGCTGAGACAGTAAAATGGTTTTAGAAGAGCCAATAAGTCCCTGCAGGTAAATTTTTTCACCCGGGGGGGCAACCATTTTTCCTGCAACTTTTACAAAACCTGCATGCCCCTCAAAATATTTTAGAAACGCTGTTGTTTCCAAAAACAAAATTTTGGGCAAAGATAATTTTTATGAAGTTATTGGGTATAAAAAAAGGGAGCAATTTTGCTCCCTTTCAAATATCTTTTTTGTCAAATTACCAACCATTTGGGAATTCTGAGCCTGCACCATTCAGGTGTAGCACAACTTTAAATTCTCCGGATTTCCCCACTTTGATATTGCGGTTAATCAGGAGATATTTTACCCCATAACCATCAGTGATGGTAATTCCAACAGGAATATACTCCTTCCCCTTTTCCGGAATTAGATGATGACCTTCTGGTAATTGGAATGTTGCCGTTTTTACAATGTTTCCTGAAGGAGTGGTTGTTGTTTTTGAACTGATGGATTTAAATTTACCACCTTTTCCATCGAGAAAGGTGATGGTATTGTTAAACTCTATCTCTGCCTGGGCAAAAATGCTTTGAGTCGGAACCAATATGCACACCAATGCAACAATGGTAAATAATTGTAACTTTTTCATCTTCTTAAATTTTTGGTTTGCAAATATGCAACTAATTTAAGAATTGTTTTTAATAAATTCCAAAATTTCTTCTGTGTCTTTTGTTACATCAACCTGAGTGTTTTTATATGACACCTTACCTTTCTTATCTATTACGAAGGTCCAGCGACTTGCTGTATTGCCCCTGACAAGGTCGTAATTTTGTCCTTCAACTTCTCGTGTAATGGTTCCTCCATCACGCATTGGGACACCAAATTTTCCGGCAACTTCTCCCGATTCGTCAGAAAGTAAAGTAAAGTTCAGATTGTGTGCTTTTTTGAACAGTTTAAGTCCTTCAATATTGTCGCCGCTAACACCAACAACAACTGCATCCGCCGATTCAATTTCGGATTTAAAATTGCGATAGGCGCAGGCCTGTTTTGTGCATCCCCCGGTCATTGCAGCCGGGTAAAAATAGACAACAACGAATTTCTTGCCTATATAATCCGTAACATCCCATGTTGAACCGTCATCTGCCAAAGCTTTAAATTCAGGAGCTTTATCTCCTACGTTTAATTCCTGAGAAAATGTGTTTGTACCAATCATAAAGAATAAAGCCAAAAGAATAAATGTCGATTTCATAATTTTTTTATAAATAATACACCAAAAAATATAAAATGTTCTGAAATCCTTGTCTTTTTTTTAAACAGACATTTTAAAATATTCATTTTCAATAAAAAATTGGTTAAATTTAGAGTATTCATTCATTGATATGGGACATGCCTATTTATATCGTTGCTATCATTGTGGTTTTCAGCAAGATTTTAACCAGGGACACGGTTTCTTGGTGCATTCGCAATCGGTTAAAGAATATCTGAAACAGCGTAAAAAAATATTCCATTATAAAACACATAATGTATTAAAAAGGCTATCGAATCAATACCTGGATTTATATTTGAAAGCCGGTTTTCAGATATATAAATGCCCGAAATGTAAAACATTGCACGATAAGGTTGAAGTGAAGGTATACAATGATGAGAAGATAGTTCACAAAAGCATATTCAGATGTAATGATTGCAGAACACGTTTAAGGCTTACTAATATTCACCGGCTTAAAAAAGCGATTTGTCCCAAGTGTCATAATAAAACGTTTCAGATTGAACATGCTGCCCATCAGCTTTGGGATTAAGTCTAAAATTCCGGATATTATCTTTTAAAAAAATAAACTTGCCAGTAAAGTAAAAACCAACCCGCAAACTGCAATAATTGATTCCATAATCGTCCACGATTGCAGTGTTTGTTTTTCATTCATTCCAAAGTATTTGCCTACAAGCCAGAATCCGCTGTCGTTAACATGCGAAAGCAACGTGGCTCCTGATGCAATTGAGATGACTACCAGGGCACGCTGCGGATCGTTGAGGCCGAACTCACCCAAAACCGGGGCAATAATTCCGGCAGCAGTAATCATCGCAACAGTTGCCGAACCCTGTGTTACACGTACAACCGCTGCAAGCAACCAGGCGAGTAAAATCGGTGGCATGGCAGAGTTTGCCATCGATTCGGCCATAATTTTTCCTATTCCGCTGTCGACCAGTATTTGTTTTAATACACCACCGGCGCCAGTAATTAAAATTATAATTCCTGCAGGCCCCAGGGCTTTTGTACTTAAATCGAGAATTTTTTCTTTATCCATTCCACGCCTCACGCATAAAAAATATGTAGCAAGTAAAGTTGCAATAATTAGTGCGGTAAACGGGTGCCCGATAAATTCAAGCACATCAGTTAATAGCGATTTTGGAACAATCTCTTTATTAACTGCCAGACCTGTGAAGGTATTTACCAGGATTAAGAGAAGAGGAACTGCAATAATTAATGCAATTAATCTGAAGGATGGCAGGTTGTTTTCGTCGAAACTTTTTGTTAGGGATTTATCGAATTCAGCAGGTGGTTCAATATGAATTTTTTTTGAGATGTATTTTCCCCAAACCGGTCCTGCAATTACTGCGGTTGGAAATCCTAAAATAATTCCCAGCAAAATTACCCATCCCAGCTGAACATTAATTATTTCGGCAACTGCCACAGGCCCGGGTGTTGGCGGAATAAAACTGTGGGTTACGGCCAGCCCTGCCAGTAAAGGAATTCCGTAATAAAGCAACGATCGTTTTGTGTCTCTCGATAAAGCATAAATAATAGGTACGAGGATAATAAATCCGACATCGAGAAAAACAGGTATGGCTACAATAAATCCGGTTATTACCATTGCCCAGGAAGCTTTGTCGGTTCCAAACTTTTTAACCAGATAATGAGCCAGCGACTCCGCTCCGCCCGAACTTTCCAGCATTTGCCCGAAAATGGCTCCTAATCCAACTACAGTTGCCACAAAACCAAGTGTGCCGGCCATTCCGTCCTGTATTGCTTTGGTAACTTCCTTTAAGGGCATTCCGGCAACAATTCCCACGTAAATAGCTGTAATCAGCAACGAAATAAAGGCACTGATTTTTAGTTTCAGCACCATAAAAAGAAGTAATGCAACTGCTGAAACTATTATGAATATCAGAAACGGTGTACTCATTTGGTTTAGTTTTGACGAGTTTGTTAAAGTTAGGATTTAATACCGATTATGAAAAACATTGAGCCATTGGTTCGCTTACTCCCATTGCCTTTGTTTTTCTATTTCGGCATTATTACAATTTGAAAATGATTTAAAGATAGCCTAACCATTTTCAGAATTGGTATAAGTGGATTAACAAAAAGTAAAACTGAGAACTGTAACTGTCAACCACGACTTTTTAGTTTATCCGGTTTCTGTATTGCCGGGGCGACAAGCCCATTTTCTTTTTAAAATCTTTGGTAAAGTAATACGGATCGGTGTAACCCAGACCAAAGGAAATCTCTTTTACTTTTAAATGAGTATAATCAAGAAACTCACAGGCTTTTAAAATTTTTAAATGTGAAAAATAACTAATCGGGGAGTAATTGGTTTCTTTTTTAAAAAGGGTTGTTAAATAAGTAGGGGAATACCCGACTTCATCGGCTAATTTTTTAAGTGTAAGCTTTTTATCAAGGTTTTTACCCATGTAATTTATGGCTCTTTGTACTGCCGGGCTCGATTCTGTCGCAATATCGTCGCTTGTTTTATTGGCATAAATAAACGTGGCAAGTAAATGGCCGAAACAAAAATCAACATATTCCAGGTTTTCGTCGTGAAATCCTTTCGAGAGGTTGTTGAAAATTTCATCGAACAACATTTCGCGATTGGCAACCATATTATTAACCGAAGGAATCAGGTTCCTGACCAGTGAATATTCTTTACCAAGCTGTTTTGCCTTTTTACCATTAAAACGGGCGGTTAAAAAATGGGTATTCTCTTCAATAACAGAATAAAATTTAAACTTTTTCGTTTCCGGAATAATAAAAAATTGCTCGCTCGAAACAGGAACCTGTTCACCCAGAATCTCAACAAATCCGCTTCCTTTTATGCAATAAGCAAGCAGGTAATTTTCACATTCAGCATCCGGTCCCCAAATCGTGCCTCTCTCAACCTCAACCTCTCCAATTTCAGTCAGGTATAATTCACGGGTTATCGGATTGTTTTTTTGAATTGCAACCAGGGGCTCGGGAATTCTGAAATACCGGATTTCTTTAATCATCTCAGAAAAAGTACTTTAAATACAAAAAAAGTAATATTTTCCATCTTTTTCAAAAAAAATACTATTTTTTGAAATTGTTAACACCAGTAGTTTTGTAAAAAAATAAACTAAAAATTAGACTATGAGTGATCTTTTATCAAAAATCGCAGATTGTATAGAGTTCGGAAAAATAAATAAAGCAGCACCCTATCCACCACAAATGAAGGGGCAGGAAGGTGCCGACGAATTAACCAAACAGGCTTTGGATGATGGGATAGATGCACAATCTATTTTAACCAAAGGCTTGATGATTGGAATGGAAAAAGTAGGTATTAAATTCCGCGAGAATAAAGTTTTTGTTCCGCAGGTATTAATGTCAGCCAAAGCAATGAATACGGCAATGGTTCATTTAAAACCATTTTTCGATTCAGGCGCTGTAAAACAAAAAGGCACCTTTATAATTGGAACGGTTGAAGGCGACCTTCACGATATTGGCAAGAACCTGGTTTCGATGATGGTAGAGGGTAATGGCTGGAAAGTGGTAGACCTTGGGACTGATGTAAAAGCCGAAAAGTTTGTTGAAGCCATGAAAGAACACGAAAATGCGTTTGTAGGTTTGTCGGCTTTGCTTACCACAACCATGGTAAACATGGAGAAAATAACAAAGGCTATTAAAGATGAAATCCCGGGAGCAAAAGTGGCTGTTGGTGGTGCTCCTGTAACCGACGATTTCAGGCAAAAAATTGGTGCCGATGCATATTCTGCTGACCCGCAGGGTTTGGTAGAATACCTGAATTCGCAGGTAGCATAAATCAGAAAACAGATTATTGGGTTTATTAAAAACCGAATAGTCTCTATAGTGTAGAATAAACAGTTATTTTGTTGAAAATAAGTTGATTGGGATAGATGAAATTTCTCAAAACAGGGATACTATGTGTATAAATAAGATAGAAAATAGTAAATTACCGGTAATGCCATTGATAGGTGTTACAGGAGCAAAATTGACCGGAACATCCATAAAAGAAAATCTTACCGACAGCGATAAGCAGTACAACACAATTAAAAAGATTTACGAGCGGTTTAAGCCCGACGGGGTTTTTACATTTATGGATTTAACTGTTGAAGCAGAAAGTTTGGGACTCGAAATAAAATTTCCTGAGAATGATACTCCATCCGTTATGGAACATTCGGTAAAAGACAGTGTAACACTGGAAAAAATGAAAACCAATTACAAAGGTATTTCAGGGAGAATGGAAGTTGTTATCGACACTGTCAGAAAAATGTCGGAAAACATTCCTGTTAAAACCGGAGCATATGTAATTGGGCCGTTTTCGTTGGCAGGCGAATTGTGTGGTGTAAACGATTTGTTGCTGAATACGGTAATGGAGCCTGATTTTACCCATGAGGTAATCGATTTTGCAATTGAAGTAATTAGCGATTATACCAATGAACTGTTTAAGGCCGGTGCCGACACTGTTTGTGTGTTGGAACCTACCGCAATGATGCTTTCGGCTGAGCAATACACAGAGTTCTCGCGAATGCCGTTTCAGAAATTATTGGAAAATGTTGGAAACAGACCATTAATACTGCACATCTGCGGAAACACTACTCATCTGGTTGATGAGATGTGTAAATCGGGAGCATGTGCCTTAAGCCTTGATTCGATGGTCGATTTAAAAGAAGTTATTAAGCAGGTTCCTTCTAATATTGAATTGATTGGTAACTTAGATCCTGTGGAAGTATTTTTAAACGGTGATAAAAAACTGGTAAACAAAGCGACAAAATATTTAAAAGAGGAAATGAAAGATTATCCGAATTTTGTTTTGAGCACTGGATGTGATTTGCCACTGGAAACACCAATAGAAAATATTGATGCTTTTATGCATTCTGAATAAATAAATTTAAAAACGAATTTATAACCGATTTTTCACTACTAACAACTCAAAAAATGAATGGATTAGAATTAATAAAACAAGCGTTTGCACTGCAGGAAGTCGAACGCGTGCCATGGGTGCCATTTGTAGGTGTTCATGGAGGATTTTTAACCGGGGTCGATGCCGAAACTTATTTAAAATCTACAGAAGAAGTTATAAAAGGGGTCAGTAAATCCATTGAGGAGTACAACCCGGATGGAGTTCCGGTAGTTTTCGATTTGCAAATTGAGGCTGAAATTTTAGGTTGCGATTTACAATGGGCACCTCACAATCCGCCGGCAGTGATTTCACACCCGCTCGCACAGGGGAAGAAACTGTCTGATTTAAAAGTTCCAACAGAAAATGATGGCCGGATTCCCGTAGCCATTGAAGCAACAAAAGCATTGCGAGAAAAATATCCTGATGTGGCTTTGTATGGTTTAATTACCGGGCCATTTACATTAGCACTTCATTTAATGGGCACCGACATTTTTATGAAATTGTTTGAAGCCCCGGAGGAGGTGAATGAAGTTATGGAATTTTGTACTAAGGTCGGGGTGAAGATGTCGGAATACCTGTTAGATGCAGGTTGCGATATTATTGCCGTGGTTGACCCGATGACCAGCCAGATTGATCCGGTTACTTTTGAAACATTTGTAACTCCTTACTGTTCGGAAATTTTTGATTATGTGAGGGGAAAGGGAAAATTAAGTTCATTTTTTGTTTGTGGCCATGCTCAGCAAAATATTGAGGCTATGTGCAACTGCAAACCCGATAATGTTTCCATCGATGAAAATATTCCTTTAGATTTTGTAAAAGAAATTGCATTGAAAAAGGGAATCAGCTTTGGGGGAAACATGAAACTGACCGTTGTCCTTTTAATGGGCGATGAAGACGATTCTCGCGAAGAAGCCCTTGAATGCCTGGATATGGGTGGCAAAAAAGGATTCCTCCTGGCTCCCGGTTGCGACCTTCCAATGGATACACCACCGGAAAATTTAAAAGCAATTACTGAGTTGGTTCACGACCCTTATAAACAGGATGTTGTTCGGACTTTGGACAAAAAAGAGAGCACTCTCGAGGTCTTAAACATGAAAGATTACGGGCAGTCGGATAAGGTTATTGTTGACATTATCACGCTTGACTCTGAGTCGTGCGCACCTTGTCAGTACATGGTTGAAGCTGTTAAAAGAGTAGCACCGCATTTTGAAGGTGTTGTGGAGTGGCGCGAACATGCCATTAAAAAAATGGATGCGGTAACTTTCATGTCGTCGCTGATGGTGAAAAACATCCCAACCATTTGTATCGATGGTAAAATTGCATTTGTTTCGCAGATTCCTCCCAAAGGCGATTTAATCGATGCCATTCAGAAACGGATTAACGAAAAGCTAAAACTTAAGATTCAGCAAAAGAAAAGTGAGATTTTGTTATTGTGCGACGAAACAAAAGAGTGTTCCGGAATAAAACAAAACATCCACCGTGCAATTACCGAACTGGGTAAAGACGTTGATGTAAAAGTTATTTCTGATAAAGATGAAATGGCAAATTATGGTATTTCAAAAGGGCCGGCAGTGGTTACAGTAAATTATAAACTGAAATCGGAAGGAATAGACCCATCGCTGGATGTTATAAAAGAGTGGATTAAAGAACTGTAATTTGGCAGAATAAAAATAGCAGATTAATTTTAGCGATATATTTACCCCCGGGTTTTCCGTAGGAATCCCTTTGGGACAAACCGGGATTTGTTTTCAAATTTAAATCAACTCTGGGATATAATCTCAGTACAAAAAAAGTTTGGTTCAGAAAGTTTGTTTTTAAGGCTTTCGATGTCTTGAAATCCGGGAGTTTATAATAATAAATGACAGGGTTTAAAGACGAGAGTAACGAAGAAAACGGGCTTTATGGACAAACGCCAATTGAAATTATGGGAAAAATAATCGACCAGATAAAACAAGGGAAAACACTGGTATCTGATGGTGCCTGGGGAACTTTTTTACAACAAAAAGGAATGCAGGCAGGCGAATGCCCCGAAGAGTGGAACCTCACCCACCCTGACGATGTTTTCGATATTGCAAAAAGTTACATCGATTCTGGTGCCGACATGGTTGAAACCAATAGTTTTGGCGGCACTAAATATAAATTGGAGAAGTATGGTCTGGCCGGTAAAGTTTTTGAAATAAACAAAGCTGCTGCCCAACTTAGCCGTAAAGCTGCAGGCGATAAATTTGTGCTTGGTTCGGTAGGCCCAACAGGCAAAATCCTGATGATGGGGGATGTAACCGAAGAAGAACTTTACGAAGCATTTAAAGAACAGGCACAGGGACTGGAAGCCGGAGGCGCTGATGCCATTATGGTAGAAACCATGACTGATTTGGACGAGGCGCGCCTGGCAGTAAAAGCTGCTAAAGAAAATACCGGTTGCGAAGTTTTTTGTACCATGACTTTCGAAAAAACAGTTGATGGCGAGTTTCGTTCCATGATGGGAATTGCACCAACCGATATGGTAAATAGCATAATTGAGGCCGGTGCAGAACTAATTGGGGCTAATTGTGGAAACGGTATTGTCGATATGATTGGAATAGTGGAAGAAATCCGCAAATCTAATCCCGATATCCCGGTTCTGGTACATGCCAATGCCGGAATGCCCGTTTATCAGGATGGTGAAACCGTTTTCCCGGAAACACCCGACGAAATGGCCAGCCTGATACCAAAGATTATTGATGCCGGTGCAAATATTGTTGGAGGTTGCTGCGGCACTACCCCCGTGCACATTTGTAAAGTGCGCGAAGCTGTTGATAAAAGGTAATTTGATTGCTGTTGTCATTCCCACGAAAGTGGGAATCTCATACTTAAGCAGATTCCTGATTTCTCAGGAATAACAATTATAGTGCAAATTGAGTATGCAAAAAATTCCATTCCATATTATTTCCGGTTTTTTGGGAAGCGGAAAAACCACATTCCTGAAAAGGATAATTGAACAGTATTCTTTTGAAAAAAGGATTGGCATTATTCAAAATGAATTTGCACCATCTAATATCGACGGGGTAGAACTAAAAAAATCGGGAGAAGATTTCGAACTGCTTGAGATTAATAATGGTTCGGTTTTTTGTGTTTGTCTGCTGGGCGATTTTGTACGATCGCTTGAAAAATTTATTGAGCAATACAAACCGGACAATATAATTATTGAGGCCTCCGGACTTTCTGATACCACTTCTATTTCGGAAGTAATTTCAGCTGGTTCGCTTTCTGAAAAAATTTACCAGGCATCGAACTGGTGTATTGTCGATGCACAGAATTTTGCAAAAGTTGGTTTAATGAAACAGCGTGTTATGCACCAGTTGCGAATGGCTGATATCGTGGTAATTAATAAAACCGACTTGGTTGAAAGCAGTATAGCCGAAATTAAGGATGAGATTAAAAAAATTAATCCATTTGCCCAAATAAAACAATCTACATTCTGCAACATCGATTTCGAATTGGGTAATACAACCATTAATAAATTCTATTTCAGCGAAGTAAAAACCATGCCCCGCCCCGATGTAAATTCAATGGTTATAAAAACTGCACGGCAGGTTTCTCGAGAATCACTTCAGTCATTTTTAAACGAATGGGCACCCAAAGCATACCGTATTAAAGGGTATGTGAAACTACAAGGCGGAAAAACCGTTGCCGTTCAGTGTACCTTCGATTCGGTTGAGCTGATTGATCTCGGGAACGATTTTCATCCTACAGAACTGATTGCTTTATCCGACCGTTTTACCATGCGCGAATGGAACCGGGCGTTTAAGGAGCTGGAGTAATTCCGGGTGCAGCGGATTCCAATCCGCTGAGAAATAATTCGAATTGCACCGAAGGTATCACTGCGTGAGAATTCGCATCACTCCTGCGACTACACACTTTCTACACTGCCAGCTGCAAATTTCCGCCGCGTGAGTGATTGCAGCGGTTACCCCACAGCGAACCGATTGGAATGAGGTGAGCGAGGAGTATGAGCGAAAAGCACGACCTGTGGGATGGAATTGTAGAGAGGCAAAGGACACGCCCAAATAGATTTTTATAAATATGTAATTATGTAACCTTATATCTTTTTCTAATTGTTCTTAGAAACTGTATAAATTACTAATTTTCAGGTTTCTTTTGTTGTAAGTAAAAACGGGTTCGACTACATTTGTCTGATACTAACTAAATAGAACAAACAACTACAATAAATTTTTACACTATGAGCAAATTTTTAACGGCCTCAATTGGAAGGAAGTTTGTGATGAGTATTTCCGGGCTTTTTCTGGTGATGTTCATTGCTGTCCATTTGGGTATCAACCTTTTACTGATTTTTGATGATAGCGGAGAGTTGTTTAACAAGGGTGCCCATTTTATGGCGACTAACCCCCTTATTAAAGTAATGGAACCGTTGCTTGGATTAGGTTTTTTAATCCACATCGTTTGGTCTTTATACCTTGAGTTTCAAAACTGGAGAGCAAGGCCTGTGAAGTACAATAAACAAAACCTTAGCGGTTCGAGCACATGGGCATCGCGGAACATGCTTATTTTGGGTGCTTTGGTTTTGGTGTTTCTGGTAGTGCATATTATTAATTTTTTCTGGGTAATTAAATTTAACCACGAAGAACTGGAGAGCTTTGTAAACGGAGAGTACGACCTTGTTGCCGGACTGTTTAAAGAGAGTATTTTATACGGTGTCTTTTATATAATCGGCGGCATTTTGCTTGGAATCCATCTAACGCACGGATTCTGGTCGGCGTTCCAGACTTTGGGATTAAATAACAAGCACTGGATGAACAGATGGAAAGTTATTGGAACCATTTACGCAGTTGTGGTTGCCACTGGTTTTTCAATTATTCCACTGTATTTCATGTTGGGATTGTATAATTAAAAAAGGAAATGGTTATGAGCATATTAGAATCAAAAATACCCGAAGGGCCTTTGGCCGAAAAGTGGAATAAACACAAAGCTGCCATTAAAGTAGTTAGCCCGGCTAACAAACGTAAGTTAGAAGTTATTGTTGTAGGGACCGGTTTAGGTGGTGCCTCGGCAGCAGCTTCGCTGGCAGAATTAGGATATAAAGTAAAAGCATATTGTTACCAGGACAGCCCGCGCCGTGCACACTCAATTGCAGCGCAGGGAGGTATAAATGCAGCAAAAAATTATCAGAACGATAACGACTCGGTTTTCCGGTTGTTTTACGATACAATTAAAGGTGGAGACTACCGCTCCCGCGAAGCAAACGTTTACCGTTTGGCAGAAGTTTCGCCAAATATTATCGACCAGTGTGTGGCACAGGGCGTCCCTTTTGGGCGTGAATACGGTGGGTTGTTAGACAACCGCTCGTTTGGAGGTGTGTTGGTAAGCCGTACCTTTTATGCGCGTGGGCAAACCGGACAGCAGTTACTGATTGGTGCATACCAGGCATTAAACCGTCAGATTTCGAAAGGAAATGTTGAGATACATACCCGAACCGAGATGTTGGATGTGGTTAATATTGACGGCAAAGCACGGGGAATTATTACACGCGATTTGGTAACCGGCGAAATTAAACGTCATGGAGCACACGCGGTTGTAGTTGCAACGGGTGGTTACGGAAATGTATTTTTTCTTTCAACCAATGCTATGGGAAGCAACGGTTCGGCAGCATGGCAATGTTACAAAAAAGGTGCACTAATGTCGAATCCTTGTTTTGTGCAAATTCACCCAACCTGTATTCCGGTCCATGGCGACCAGCAGTCGAAACTGACCTTAATGTCAGAATCGCTGCGTAACGATGGCCGTGTTTGGGTACCAAAAAAGGAAGAAGATGCAATGAAATTGCAAAAAGGAGAAATGCACCCGAATGATATACCAGACGAAGACCGTGATTTTTACCTGGAAAGAAGGTATCCGTCGTATGGTAACCTGGTTCCGCGTGATGTTGCATCGCGAGCTGCAAAAGAGCGTTGCGATACCGGTTATGGAGTAAATGCCGAGGGGAAAGCTGTTTTCCTCGACTTTAAATACTCCATTGAACGTTTGGGGAAAGATGTAATTGAAGCGCGTTACGGAAACCTTTTCCAGATGTACGAAAAGATTACCGACGTTGACCCGTATAAAGAGCCGATGATGATTTACCCGGCTATCCACTACTCGATGGGCGGAACATGGGTTGATTACAACCTGATGACTACCGTTCCGGGATTATACTCGATTGGTGAAGCCAACTTCTCCGACCATGGTGCTAACCGACTTGGGGCTTCTGCCTTGATGCAAGGACTGGCTGACGGTTATTTTATTCTTCCATACACCATTGGCGATTATTTGGCTGATGAAATTATGACACCGAAAACCGATGTGAATGCTCCTGAGTTTGAGGAAACTGAAAAAGCGGTTACCGGTCGTCTTGAGGAATTATACAACATTAAAGGTTCGAAAACTGTGGATTATTTCCACAAGAAACTGGGACATGTAATGTGGGAGTATGTTGGAATGGCGCGTAACGGAGAAGGCTTGAAAAAAGCCATAAAGGAGATTCAGGAAATCCGTGAAGATTTCTGGAAAGATGTGAAAATCCCGGGCGAGATGGACAACCTGAACCCTGAGCTTGAGAAAGCAAGCCGTGTGGCTGATTTCTTTGATATTGGCGAACTGATGGCACGCGATGCACTCGACCGTAACGAATCGTGCGGAGGGCACTTCCGCGATGAGTCGGTTACCGACGAGGGCGAAGCAAAACGCGATGATAAGAAATTTACTTATGTATCGTGCTGGGAATACAAAGGCGATGATAAAGAGCCAAAATTGCATAAAGAAGATTTGGTGTTTGAAAACGTGAAGCTGACTCAGCGCTCGTATAAATAATCAATCGAAAATTATAAATCATAAATTTTTAAGATTATGGCAGACAAGATTTTGAAAAAACTCAAAATAAAAGTTTGGCGACAAAAAAACGCTAAATCCAAAGGAAAATTTGAAACCTATACAATTGAAAATGTTTCTACCGGGTCTTCTTTCCTCGAAATGATGGACATTTTGAATAACGACCTTATTGAGAAGGGGATTGATCCAATTGCATACGACCACGATTGCCGCGAAGGCATTTGCGGAACTTGCAGCTTGTACATTAATGGCCGTCCGCACGGTCCTGACACTGAGGTTACAACCTGCCAGTTGCACATGCGCAAATTTAAAGACGGCGAAACAATTGTAATTGAACCGTGGCGTGCCAGGGCATTCCCGGTTATAAAAGACCTGGTTGTTAACCGTACAGCTTTTGAAGAAATTCTTCAGGCAGGTGGTTTTGTTTCGGTAAATACAGGTGGTGTGCCCGATGCCAACGCAATTCCGGTCCCACGCGAAGATTCCGAAGAAGCAATGGATGCCGCTGCCTGCATTGGTTGTGGCGCCTGTGTGGCAGCTTGTAAAAACTCGTCGGCAATGTTGTTTGTTTCGGCAAAAGTTTCGCATTTGGCCAAACTGCCGCAAGGCCAGGTGGAAGCAAAAAAACGCGCACTTAATATGGTGGCTAAAATGGACGAGCTTGGTTTTGGCGGCTGTACCAACACACAAGCCTGCGAAGCAGAATGTCCGAAAAGTGTTTCTATTACCAATATTGCCAGGTTGAACAGGGAATATTTGGGAGCAAGGCTTAGTCAATAGTTTTTGTTAATATAATTTGAAAAACCTTTCTGTAAAGTAACGGAAAGGTTTTTTTATGGGCACTAATTCACAGCTCTATGTGCATAAGTCAGAGGGCGAACAAACAAATTTAAGTTATGCATTCATTATATTCGCACAAAACAGCTTTGAAGATATGCCATACAGACGTTTACCAACAACCGATAAAGCAAGAATTCGTGCTTTAAATGCAGCACTCGAAAAGGTAATTACCGAGAATGGCACCATACTTGCATTCTCGAACCACTCGATTGAAGAGCTGCAGAATGTAAAAAACACATTCGAAAACCACCTGACACAATACGAACTGGATATAAAATTGCAGTCGGATAATATAAAAGAGTATAAAGCAGCACTGGATAAAGCAAAAATGTATGTTTCGCATTTTATTCAGGTGCTGCTTTTTGCTTCGGAACGAGGAGAGATTAACGGCGGAATTAAATATTACGACGGGCTCGATAAGTTCGATGGGAAATTACCCCCGCTTAACACCGAAGAGGAAGTTCTGGAATGGGGAGATAAGATGATAAAAGGCGAGCAGAAAAGAATAGAAAAGGGGGGAAGTGCCATTTATAATCCGTCCATTGCCCTTGTGAAGTTTAAGGTTGAGGAACTGCACGATGCAGCTGTATTTCAGCAAACACTTAAACGAAATACACTTCGCTCTTTTGAGAAAATGCAAAACCTGAGAAAAATAACTAACGATTTTATCAGTAAACTCTGGACTGAAATAGAAGATGGTATAGATACCGACTCGCCAAAAATTAAAAGGCAGTTGACCCAGGAATACGGTATTGTTTACATTTTCAGAAGAAACGAAAAGAAACAGTTAACATCGAGAGAACTGCAGCGCGATTTGATTTTTGATTTTGGTTGATTTATTAAGTTTATACCTGATAAGTAAATAATTGTTCTGAATTTTTAGATACCCAACCGTAATTATTATTTTTGTCCCCGAAAACCATTAACAATGTACAGAAGAACCTCTATAGTCCTTTTTCTATTATTTATATCGTTATTGTCGGTTGGACAAATAAAACATTTTACAACCATTCATCCCGATGTGGATGGTGATGGAGTTGAAGATTTTACTTTTAAGCATTCGTATAGACGTTATTGGGGTGGTTATAGTCTTGATGTATTTTGGGCTAGAGTTTATCCTGAAAACGGAGCAGAAATAGCCTGCGATTTAATATCGCCTGGCACTGAGCATGTAACATATTTAGAATATAACGATACAATAAATGAGGATTTAAATTGGAAGACCGACAGTAGTTATATTTATTCATCGCTTGGAATTGGACCAGGCTCATGGAATGTTTCGAAAGACTATTTTGTTGGCATAAGGATAAAGAAAGGAGAATCGTATTATTATGGTTGGATAAGATTTAAAGGAAATACAGATCATTATTTAGAGGTGTCGAGAGATGCGGCAATTCAAACGAAACCTGACACTCCAATTAAAGCTGGTGAGGGAATAGTATCCATCGTCCCTGTTGTAGACAAGGTTCATCGTGAGAATAATAATACCGAATGGAGCGACTATAAAGCAGTTTTCTTTCCGCCGTACTTTGAGTCTTTTGTAAGCGGATATCGTGTTTTTGTTGTCAAACACGAAAGTTCAGACAATATAAATGTTGATCAGTTACTGGCTGCTCCGGAAACCAGCTATCAAAATGTAGATGCCGGCTCTTTTGAATACAATGTTATCCTGAATGACAGTTTACTCGACCTTGATAACGAGCAAATCATGTTGGATGAAAAATACCAGATTTGCGTCCTCGCTCTGTCAAATAATACAGATACTTTTCCTCACGCATACACATTAACCGATACTTTTAAAGTAACTACTTCCCTTGCCAAACTAGAAAATGTTAAAGCTTTCGATGTAAATGACCTGGGAAACAGCAGAGATATCCAGGTTGTTTTTGATAAAAACGTACGCGACGATTTTGTAAAAGAGTACCGGGTAATGATTCTTCCATCAGATTCATCAGCCTCTTTCAATTTAGAGAAGGCATTAGCCGTGCCGCCAGATAATTCACATGCAATCCTCCCTATAAACGATTCGGTTTACACCATCGAAAATATGGAGATTACCGATATTTACGGAAACCCAATAGAGCAAAACCGGTTTTACAAAGCGTTTATCTTGTCGGTACACGATGAAATTAAATCCAGTGTATCTTCATTATCTGTCTCAAATGCTTTTAGTCTAAATATCCCAACTAATATTTATGCAGGCCAAAAAGAAGGCGATAATATAATTTATGTTTTATTCAAAGTTAGTGACTATTCTAGTTATGATACTCAGTATCTTGACTTTGATAATGACGGACATACAGAATTAACAATAGAGGTAATCGCATGGGAGCCCTATACTTCAGAACTTCATATTGTTGTGTTTGCTTCAAATGGCACCGAAAT
>JBDLJS010000071.1:0-22625 GCA_039714235.1 Bacteroidota bacterium
TTCGTGCATTCCCGGGCCAATTACGATAAATCCGCCATCGGAACAATTAATTACTTTACTGGCCTGATGCAACTGCATTTTTAACAATTTTTCGCTCAGGGTATTCCCTTCTGCATCTATGTGCAGCAACCAGGGGCCAACCTCACCCAAAAAGGAAGTTACCTTTACTCCGGCAACAATTAAACTCCCATCGGGCCTGATGATTATAGCATTTCCTCCTTCCGAGCCTTCTTTGTCAAAGTTTTTGGTCCAGACTACTTTCCCTTTACAGTCTATTTTGTTAATAAGCAGATCGAAATCAAAAACCGCGTATTCCGAGTTAATATCGTTTAAACATTTTCCAAGCCAGCCAACAACCATAAAACAACTGTCGGGCGAACAACAAATACACTCGGGCCAAACTTTCTGGTTTGGTGAGTTTATTTCCGATGACCAGGTAATCTCACCGGCTTCGTCTGTTCGTAAAATTACCATGTCGCAGTCTTTATTTCCTGCTTCACCAACATTCCCTGCCAAAGCAAATCCTCCGTCTGGTATTTTTTTTATTGAATTAATAGTGCCGTTGAAGTCGTCAAATGTCTTTTCCCCGATAATTTCGCCTGATGAGTTTAAAGTGCCCATCCAGGGCTTGGTGTTTTGAAGGTTTGCTCCTTTTGTGCCGGCCAGTACAAAGTTTCCATTGTCCAGAGCAATTATATCTTCAGCTACCAGGTGTTCGTTTTCGTTAAAAATTTTTCTCCACAGTTCGTCTCCTTTTTCATCGGTTTTTATCAGAATGAGTTTAATTGTATCTGCCGTTTGTGTAGTTCCCATCAGCACATAACTGTCATCCGATAGCTGGATAATCTTTTCCGGAACATCTTTGTTTTCTGTTCCCAGTAATTTTGACCATAATTTATCTCCGTTTTCGCTAAACCGTATTACCTCGAAATCAAGAGAATTACCCGGTACACTTCTGGCACCCAGAACGGTGTATCCTTTATTTATGTCCTCCAATACATCAGAATAAAAGTCTGTTCCTCTGAATTGGGAATATTTCTCCCATTGTAAATTAGGAAATTGTGCTATAGTGGTGTGCGAAAAAAACAGTAATAGATTAAGCAATACCAGATAAACTGACTTCATGATTTTCCTCCATTCTTCCTAAAATTAAACCCTTGAATTATACGCGTATTAAGGCATAAGGGTTTATTCCCGGAAATGAATTGAAGTATCATAAATTGAATAATTCAAATTGATTCCAGCCTGGCTGAGGTAATCAACTCTTTGCCTATCTGAATATACGAATTTGTACAGCCAATACGGTTACAGGCCCCAATAAAAGAGTCGAAACTGGCATTCTTGTCGAGGAAAAGGGCAAAAATATCTCCGCCGCAGTGACATTTTGTAAAAATTGGTAACTCTGCACCGCACTCGGGGCAGCATAATTTATACTGTTCTCCCTCGTTTAAATCGATTCCCAATGCAATTCTTGATTTGCACCTGTAAACCGTGCTTAAAGCAACATGGCCTTCCTGCTCGCCTTTCGAAATTTTGAGTAAAATACCGTTAAACTCATTAAATTTTGCATTGCTTGTTACAAGGTTATGTCCGTTGGGACAATAACATTCAGTAAAAACAATCAAATTCTCATCGTCGCAAATTTTACGTTCTTTCTTGGGATTGGGGAAAACCATCATTCCTTTTTTATTAAATATGCTCACTTTTTATATTTTGTTTTTGGTTAATATCATCAGGAATTAGTTCATCTAAGTGGTCAATGACTTTTTGTTTTATTTCATTGTACCTGATTGCCAATTCCTCAGTAAAATATTCCGAAAAAACCATGTCCTCTTTAATCTCAATTGCAATTATGTACATGTTCTCCGGAATCCTGAACTCAAGAGATTTGCCTAATTCAAGGGCTGTAATAAAACTGGTGTCGTGGAGATTGGAAAGGTGCAGGGTTTCTTTAAAGTTGTCCGGAGTATATAAATATACCTCTCCAATTTGTCCACCCACTGTTTTAATGGCATCAATAAAAACTACGGTTTTGTAACCCTGGATAAATTCCAGAACCTCCAGGCCACCAACATTCAATTTTTCGAATTGAATTGGTTTGTCTTTGTATCTATCTTTTAAAAAATCGCAAAGTCTAGGACCAATTCCGTCATCCGTTAAAATGTCGTTGCCAATGCCTAAAACCAGTGTTTCTATTTTTTTGCCCCTCATATTTTGTTGTACGACAGAGTTATTATTTTCGTTGCACCGAGCGAATTAATGTTCCGTCAGTTTCACGAATATTTACAATCATGGGCATTTCGCCGGGCAGACTGTGTGTGGCACACGAGAAACACGGATCGTAAGCCCTGAATGCCATTTCAATCATATTGAGAATACCATCGGTGACTTCAACGCCTTTTTTAATTAGTCCTTGTGCAGCTTTTTTCAGCGACATACAAATAGCCGCGTTGTTATTGGTTGTTCCAACAATCAGGTTGGCTTTCAGAACCATTCCTTTATCATCGGTAACATAATGGTGGGTTAATGTTCCGCGCTGAGCTTCCACAATTCCAATTCCTTCATTCGGAATATTTGGCAGAGGCGACCTTAACTCTTTGCCAATAATATCAGGGTCAAGTGTCAGTTCGAGGCAACGTTCTGCCGAATAAAGCAACTCAACTAACCTTGCCCAGTGCATAGCCAGGGTTGCATGAACCGGTTTACCACCCAATATCCCATACATTTTTTCGTACTCAGCCTGGGCAAACGGTGTTGCCATCCCATCAGCTGCATTTAACCTCGAAAGTGGTGTTGCCTGGTAGACGCCTGAGTCCTGACCATCGACAAATCCCTTCCATCCTATTCTTTTCAGGTAAGGAAATTTAAGATAGCTCCAGGGTTCAACTCTCTCAGCAACAAATTCCCTGTAATCTTCCGGTGAATATTTACAATGCTCTTCGCCTTCAGTGTCAACAACGCGAACTTTACCGTCGTAAAAATTAACCTTGTTATTTTCGTCGACCAGACCCATGGAGTGTAGTTTAAGTGAATAAGGCCCGTTCACAATCAGGTCGACATACTCTTTATTTTCAAGAACTACATCATCGAAAATTTTTAACGAGAATTTGGCAAAATCGACAAATCCCCTTGCCTTTTTTTCAACGTCTTCTCTTTGTTCTTCGGTTAATCCTTTCCGAACTCCACCGGGAATATTCATTACCACGTGGGTTTGATGACCACCAAGCAAAGCCTGGATTTCCTGTGCTATCCGGCGCTGTTTTATGACTTCGGTTCCAATGTCAACACCCACTTTATTTATTACGCCCAAAATGTTTCTTTCGGCTTTTGCCGCAGTTGGGCCAACAACAAAGTCGGGTGCTGCCAAAGCATAAAAATGGGCAATGTGGCTGTGTACGAAATGGGCCATGTAAAACAGTTCGCGAAGTTTTTTTGCAGTTGGTGGCGGCTCTACTCCGTAAACTGCATCAACAGCTTTCCCGGAGGCCATGTGATGGCAACCCGGACAAACTCCACAGATTTTGGTAACAATTTGTGGTAATTCTTCCACCGGGCGTCCTTCACAAAATTTCTCAAAGCCTCGTAATTCCGGTACCTGGAAATAGACATTATCCACGTCACCATCATCATTCAGGAAAATTTCTATTTTGCCGTGCCCTTCGAGGCGGGTAATCGGATCTATTGTAATTCGTTTCATCTCAATTAGTTTAAAGTTTCGAGTTCAAAGTGTTCGCTATTCACTGTAAACTGCGACTGATTACTGATGACTTTCTTTCACTTTTCTTCTTAATATCGAGCCAGGCAAACTAAAGCGGTAAAAAGTGCCGGCAGGGTCTGCAATCTGGTTCACAATTTTTTCAATTTCTTCCGGTTCATTGGTATCAATCATTGTTGCCACGGCCGACATCATTTTTGCGCCAGCATCGGTTACATCGGGCGGAGGCCCGTAACATCCGCGGCAGGGAGCATTCCCTTCAATGCAGCGGTATCCGCACCCACCGCGAGTTGCCGGCCCCATGCAAATTACTCCTTGCTCCAGGAAACAGGTTTCGCCATCGTCTTCAATTTCAAAGGGGCGCTTGAATTCTGTTATGTGCTTGTTATCGGTTTTCTTACGGGTGCATTCGTCGCACTGGCTTTTATCGTAAGCCCCAATTACCGAACCTTTTGGCGGCAGTTCACTTCCTGTCACAATGGCCATAAAAACTTCCAGCAGCCTTTCGGTTTGAGGAGGGCATCCCGGCATGTAATAATCAACATCAACAGTTTGGCCGAGTGTGCGTACATCGTTATAAAACTCGGGCAGGGTAAGTTCTCCCTCTTCTACCTGGTAGCTTACCTGTGGTGTGGTTTTGTCAGGATTAACGGTGGAAACATTCTGTTCGTAAACCTGGCTGAAAATGGCCTCTTTAGTCGAGAAGTTAGCTAGCCCGGGTATTCCACCCATGTGTGCACATGAACCGTAAGCCACAAGAATTTTTGACTTCTGACGTAAAACTTTTGCCATGTGTTTGTTTTCGCTGTTACGAACTGCTCCGTTAAACAGGGTAATGTCGATGTAGCCGTCTTCCATTGCCTCGACATCGGCATATTTGGTATCAAGGGCAATGGGCCAGAAAACCAGGTCGGCATTGGCAACCACATCAAACAGCTTTTCATGGACATCGAGAACCGAAACACAGCATCCTCCACATGCAGCACCCCAGTAAACAGCCATTTTTAATTTAGGTTTATTTTTCTTTTTACTCATAGTTAGCTCCTTTCTAAGTAATAGTTTCCATAACTTTTTTTGCCGAGCACGGTCCTAATTCGCGAATGGTTTCTGTGAAATTATCTGCCAGTTCGGCAAACTGTTTTCCCTCGCTGGCACTAATCCATTCCAGATGTAACCGTTTGGAATCAATCCCCAGTTGTTCAATATATTTTTTCAGAAGATAGTAGCGACGCAGGCATTTATAATTCCCTTCGTGGTAATGGCAGTCGCCCGGGTGGCACCCGCAGATTAATACTCCGTCGGCACCTTTTTTAAACGATTCGAGTACAAAAGTCGGGTCAATCCTGCCTGAACACATCACCCTTATTATTCTGATGTTGTGTGCATATTTCATTCGCGAAGTTCCGGCTAAATCGGCTCCGGTGTACGAGCACCAGTTGCATAAAAACGATACTATTGTTGGTTCAAAATTCATAATTTATCCTCCTGTAGTTCTAACGATTTTTCCAGTAGTCCATTTATTTGAGAGAGAATCTGCCGATCGGTAAAATGTTGTGCCCTGATTGCCCCTGTCGGGCAGGCAGAACCACAGGTTCCACAGCCTTTGCATAGTACTTCATTCACAACCGATACTTTTTTCTCTTCGTCGAAACTGATTGCTGTGTACGGACAAACACTGATACAGGTCTGGCAACCACAACAAATGTCTTCGTTTACTTTGGCGGTTGTTACCTCAATTTCAACCTGGCCTTTATTAATTGTTGCCAGAATTCGTGCGGCAGCAGCTCTTGCCTGTGCCACCGAATCGGGAATATCTTTTGGAGCCTGACAGCTTCCTACAACATAAACACCGTCGGTTGTTGTTGCAACTGGATCGAGTTTTGGGTGTCGCTCGATAAAAAACTGGTTTCCACACATGCTTACCCCGGTGGTTTGTGCCAGTTTTTTCGCTTCCGGGTGTGCCTCTTCAGCAACCATAAGAATTACCATATCTGCAGGTACTTCAATTTGCTCCCCCGAAAGTTTTTCATCCAGTTGAATGAGCATGTTGCAATTGTCCTTTGGTTTTGCTTTCCTGATTTCGGGTAATCCGTTACGTTGATCAAACATCAGGAACATCACATTTTTCCGCGATGTTATTGAATACAACTCTTCGCAACCATTCCCCATTGCACGCATGTCGGCATATAATTCATAAATATTTGCATCAGGAATTGCAGTGCGAACCAGGTTGGCATATTTTAATCCGTTTTTACAGCACAGGCGCGAACAGTATTCGTGATAATCTGAATTCCGGCTCCCTACACAATGAATGATAGCCACATTTTTCGGTGCAGTTCCGTCTTTGGTTAAAATACTGCCTGATTTTAATATTCCTTCAAACTCAATTGATGTTACTACATTTGGCAGAATGCCGTATTTGTAATTTTCTATTTTCGACGGATTAAAAGTGCCTAATCCGATAGCGACGATTATATTCCCGAATTTTATTTCAATCTGATGCCCCTCTTTCGTTTCAATTTTGGTTTCGAAATTACCGATGTATCCACTTAATTCTTCAATTTGGGTATTAAGAAATACTTTAATATCCGGATGTTTAAAAACCTTTTCAATTTTAGGGTTTATCATTTGCTGAGCACTGTACATAAAAGGTGAGGTTAGGTCGATTTTTGACGCATAACCTCCCAGTTTTTCTGTTTTTTCAATCAGGTAAACCTGTTTTCCCGAGTCGGCGATTTCGATGGCCGCTGAAATTCCTGAGATTCCTCCACCGATAATAAGAGTTGCCGAATTGATTTCGACCGAACGTTTATCGAGCGATTCGTGCCAGCGAACCCTGTTTATGGCTGCTGCTACCAACGATTTGGCTTTTTTTGTAGCATCCCGACGACTGGTGTGCACCCACGAAACATGCTCTCGAATGTTGGCCATTTCGAACATGTACGGGTTAAGCCCGGCATTTTCAAGGGCTTTCCTGAATGTAAGCTCATGAATTCGCGGCGAGCAGGCTGCGACTACCACCCGGTTTAACCGGTGTTTTTTTATGTCGCTAATAATTAAATCCTGCCCCGGGTCGGAACACATATATTTGTAATTGCGGGCAATTACCACATGAGGCAGGGTTTCAACCTCTCGGGCAACATCTTCAACATCAACCATTTTTGCAATGTTGGTGCCACACCAGCAAACGTAAACTCCAATTCTTACTTCTTCCATATTGTTGTGTTTTAAGCGTACGCCGGTACGTGTTCGGTTTGACTTTCTTTAGCTGCTTTTTTAAGGGCAACAATGTAAACCGCAAACGGGCGATATGCCAGGTGCGACCATTTAGAGAACGGAACTTCAATCATAATCATCGGGACCAAAATGGCCAGGTGGATTACATAAGAGAAGTAGGTTTCAACCGGCATTCCGGCCAGACGGTAAATGTGTACCAGAATTCCGGAAATGGCAGTCAGTCCAAGCATTATGATAAAATGCCAGTCGGTAGGGTGCGAGTGTTTCAGTTTGCATTTATTCTTTTTAAAACGGCCTATTACCACAGGGATTAGGAAAACCAGAATACCGAGTGTTGCATAGTAGCCAAGTATTCTTTGCCAGTTGTACCAGGGGACAATTTCTTCGGTTTGAAATTTCGGGAGCAGTGCTACAATCAGTACAAACATAATGGTGTACCCGGTCATCAGGGTAAAATGTCCCAGCCAGTACGATTTGTCATCGCATTTTCTGAGTTTCGGCTGGGTCGCAAAATGCCATATCAGCTTGCGGAATTCGGTAAAATAGGCTGAAAAAGGTATATGTAATGATTTGTCTTTCCAAACGGTTAAATACCACATTCTGATGATATTAGATATTAACAGCCCACCTGCTAAAAATGCCATAACCCAGTCGCCGTAGTGAATGATGTACAGGAATTGCTCCCCTGAAATCCCGTCAACCATGTTGTTTATCATTACTCCGCCCTGTTCATTTATAAAACGCATTGGGTTGGTCCAAAGCTCGGGAGAAGGTGGAAGGAAAATTGCAAAGAGTGCGATTATAACTAATCCAATTCCCACCATAAACGAAAGTTCCCAGGTTGTTGATGTGAAGAACTTACGGGATAATCCTGTCCAGTCGTAAGCTGAAATTTGATAACGCCTTATGGAACGCATTATTTCGCAGGGATTTGCTTCTCTCGGACAGGTTTTGGTACAGTCACCGCAGAAATAGCACATCCATAAATCGATGTTGCTTTGTAGTTTATCTTTTAATCCCATTTGAGCCTGCCTGATAACTTTCCTGGGAAATAACTGGTCCTCTTCGGTTAGCGGACAACTGGCTGTGCAATTTCCGCAGTGATAGCAGTCCTTCCAGTCTTTCACCCCATACTTTTCGAGGCTTTGCATAAAATTTGGATCTACTCTTGTTGCCATTGTTAAAAGTCTTTTATTGTAGTAAGTTCTTTCGCTCTTTTTTCAATATCTGAAAACGACATGCTGGATCGGCCATTTGGGATTTTTTTGTTCATAATACTTTGAAGAACACGCAATGCTGCTGCCGAAGCCTGTGCAACAGTGTCGGGAATATCTTTTGGCCCCTGGCATAATCCTGCGATGGCTACACCGCCTCTACAGGTAAATACCGGATTACTCATCTGGTGAATTTCATTCAGCCAGCCATATTTATCAGAATTAAGGCCAAGTATTTTAGCCAGCTTTTTTGTGTCATCGGCCGGTTCGAGTCCAACAGCAAGTATTACCATTTCAACCTTTTGTTCCAGCAACCTGCCGTTTTCAACATCTTCACTTCTGATAATCAACTCGCCGTTTGAAGAATCTACTTTTGCAGTTCGGCCACGAATAATATTTATCCCTTCATTTTTAATTCTCTGATAGAATTCTTCGTAGCCTTTGCCAAAAGCTCGCATATCAATGTAATGTTCGTAAACTTCGGCATCGGGTAGTTTCTCTTTTACCAGATGAGCCAGTTTTAAGGAGTACATACAGCACACTTTCGAACAATATGCATTGTAGTTTTCATCTCGGCTGCCAATGCAGTGAATTATTGCCACACTGTCGGGCACATCGGCACCGGTAGTAAACACCCAGTTGCCTTTTTTGTCTTTAGTGCGGAAGGTGATATTTCCACCGGTTGGGCCTGCTGCATTAATAAGCCTCTCGAATTCCAGCGATGTTAAAACATTGGGGTACTTGCCATAACCAAACTGCTCAGCCCGTTTTGCATCGAAAACCTTAAATCCGGTTGCAACAATTATATTTCCAACGGTTATTTCAACCTCTTCATCTTTTGCATCTAAATCAATACAATCCGGAACCGGACAAACTTTTACGCAAACGCCGCATTTTTTGCCCTGCACGTGTCGACAGCTCTCTTCATCAATTAAATATTTGTTTGGCACTGCCTGTGGGAAAGGAATATAAATGGCTTTTCGCAGTGTTGTGCCGGCATCGAACTCACTCGGTGTTTTACTTGGGCATTTTTCTGAACAGGTTCCGCAACCTATACATTTTGTAATATCTACCCGACGGGCTTTTTTCCTGATTTTAACTTTGTAATTTCCTGCTCTTCCCTCAACGCTTTCAATTTCGCTGTAAGTCATCAGGTTAATATTTTGGTGTTGCCCAACTTCAACCATTTTAGGAGTGAGTATGCATGCAGCACAATCGAGTGTCGGGAAAGTTTTGTCGAACATAGCCATGTGCCCGCCAATAGTCCCGGTTTTCTCTACGAGATATACTTTCTGATTGGCATTTGCAATCTCCAGCGATGCCTGTATCCCTGCAATCCCGCCGCCAATTACCAGCGTGTCGGGCACTATATCCGAATTATCGGGTATTGCAGCGTGCAAAAACGGAACATCTAAAATTGCACAGGCTGTTATCGCTTTTGCCAGGTTAGTGTCGTGGCACTCAAGGGCCCGGTGTTCGCTAAAATCGGCCAAAACAATATTTTCTACAGGTATTTTTATATCTGAAAATACTTTGGCAAAGAACGGTTTAACCATTCCGGTTTCATAGCCGGCGATGACTAAACGATTTAAGTTAAATTTCTGAATCTGTGATTTGAGAAATTCTGTATCCCACATGGGAAATTTCTCCGAATCCCAAATCACCGCGATATGTTTAAACGTCTCCGAATAATTAATTAGTTCATTAAAATTCAGGTTGCTCACATGCCCGTTTCCCGGATGGTAAAAAAAGATACCAGTTAAATTACTTTCACTCATAATTTTACAAGTGGTTTATTTATTAATATGAAAAATATTTCTATCCCTTAATTATTAATTCTCTATTTACAATTTACTGAAAATGAAGAGATTTTGGTATGATTGGAGTCAGTGTAAAAAATGATCTGGGTCAGTTTTCAAATGGTCATTTATTCAAAAACCTTGGCGGTATGTTTTAATCCGTTAATGTTTGTCAGGGTTATGGAACGTCCGTCAATCGAAATCAGTTTTTCGTCTTTAAAGTCGTGCAACAGCCTGATTACCGTTTCGGTTGCTGTGCCGACAATATTGGCCAAATCTTCGCGAGGCAACGATATTTTGTGTTTTATTTCGCTGTGGCCATTGGGTTTAAAAACCCGGTTTAAAATTAGGAGCGACTCTGCCAGCCTTTCCCTGACCGGTTTTTGCGCAATCGAAATTATCTTGTCTTCAGCCTCTTTTAACTGGTTGCACAAATAATTTACAATATCCGCATTCATTTTTGGGTATTTGTTGGTCAGGTGAAAAAAGAAAGATTTATTGATAAAACAGATGACTGAATCTTCAAGTGTGGCTGCTGAAAGTGTGTATCTTTCGTTGCTTAATAAAGAGCGAATTCCAAGCAGGCTGCCAGGTGTTGAAAGACGCACAATTTGTTCTTTGCCGTCCAGCCCAACGCGATAGAGTTTTACTTTCCCGTGTTCCAAACAATAAACCCCGGTTGGTATCCTGCCTTCATAAAAAACAATGTGGCCTTTTTTATAAAAATTGCAGGTTTTATTCTGGCTCAGGTTTATTAAATCGAATTTATCAAGGTCGCTAAAAAACGACAGCGACTTGGTTAAACAAGAAGGACAGGATGGCCGGACTACTTTCATTTTATTTTTAACTGATTCAATCTTTTTGTTTCTACGGGGAATATGCCTGCAGGTTATGATAATACCCCGGATTCAAGGACTAAAATGATAAAAATCAGCATTTAGGTTAATTGTCAAGTTAAAAAGAAACCTTCATGAAATTGCTTCGTTGAAGAACATGATTCTTGTTAAAATGAGATTGAGTGCAGGTAAATATAATTCCATCATTTTCCCGGTTTTTCTGATACTTTTTTCAGTTCAGATAACTGCACAAGATACTTTTAACGGCTTGCGCGAACATATGGTAAAAAGGCAAATTCAGGCACGTGGAATCAGCAATAAAAAAGTACTTCAGGCATTCAGAAAAGTGGAACGCCACCGGTTTGTTTTACCGGATTATGTTCGTTTTGCGTACAGCGATTCGCCATTGCCGATTGATGAGGGGCAAACCATTTCACAACCCTACATTGTAGCTTTTATGACCGAAGCCCTTGAGTTGGAACCTACCGACAAAGTACTGGAAATAGGAACCGGTTCAGGTTACCAGGCAGCCATTCTTGCCGAAATTTGCGATTCGGTTTTTACTATCGAAATTTTTGAAAAACTTGGAAATAAAGCAAAACGGCTTTTTGCTGAATTGGAATATAAAAACATTTACTGCAAAATTGGCGATGGCTACCAGGGCTGGACTGAACATGCCCCGTTTGATGCCATAATTGTTACCTGCTCGCCAACACATGTACCACAACCGTTAAAAGCCCAGTTGGCTGAAGGCGGCAGAATGATAATCCCGGTGGGGAGGAGCCCGGTACAATACCTTGTTTTATTGAAAAAGAAAAAAGGAAAAATAAGGGAAGAAAAAGTTTTGCCCGTACGGTTTGTACCTATGTTGGATGAGGAGGGGAAGAAGTATTGATTCTTTGTCCACCTTGGCGAAGGGGATACAGGGGGATTGATTTAAAAATGAAAAAAAATATCAAAATCCAGATTAAAGGCTTGGTTCAGGGAGTTGGCTTTCGTCCGTTTGTTTATCGTACGGCCGTGAAAAACAACATCTCAGGGTGGGTGAAAAACCGGCAGGATGGGATTTTAATTGAGGCTTCCGGCAGAGAAACTGAGGTTGAATCATTTATTGCAACCCTTCAAAATGACTTCCCGGTTGCTGCTCAAATTCAGGATTTTGAAGTTTTTGATTCAGACAATATTTACAACAATAGTTTTCACATAATTCTAAGCGAGGATAAACAATCCGAAAAGGAAATCACCCAAATTGGCCCCGACATTGCTGTTTGCGATGATTGTCTGAATGACATGAAATCCCAACCACACCGGCTGGATTACCCGTTTATAAACTGTACTAACTGCGGGCCCCGGTTTTCAATAATTCGCGATTTGCCATACGACCGCCCCAAAACAACCATGAATGTTTTTAAAATGTGCCCGGTTTGTAAAAGCGAATATGAAAATCCGGCTGACCGTCGCTTTCATGCCCAACCTGTTGCCTGCCATAGTTGCGGACCGCATTACAGATTCATTTCAAAAGATATTGAAACTGAGAACCTCAATGAAATTCTTGAACAAACATCAGGAGTGATTGATGAGGGAAAAATAATTGCTATTAAAGGGATTGGTGGTTTTTTTATTGCCTGCGATGCAACAAATGATAAGACAATCAGGCGTTTACGAAAACTCAAAAACCGCGAGGGGAAACCGTTTGCAGTGATGTTCAGAGATGAAAAAGCAGTTAACCGGTTTTGTTATCTGAATGATGGAGAAAAGAAGACTCTGACTTCGTGGTGTCGCCCAATCGTAATTTTGAAATCAAAAAAACAACTGCCTGAAAGTGTGAGCAACGGAATTGATACTCTTGGCGCCCTGCTGCCGTATATGCCGTTTCATTACCTGCTTTTTGAAAAATTAAAAACTTCAGCTATTATTTTTACCAGCGGAAATTTTTCCGATGAACCCATTATTATTTCAAATAAAAAAGCAGAAAGTGAGTTGCCCCGCATTTGCGATGCAGTGGTAAGCTATAACCGCAAAATCTACAACCGAACTGACGATTCGCTTTTGCAGGTTGTCAACAATAAGCCGCGTTTAATGCGCCGTTCGAGAGGGTGGGCACCTAACCCTGTGTATTTGAACTTTGAGGTTGATGGAATACTGGCAACTGGCGCAGAGTTAAAAAATACATTCTGCATCGGAAAAGGTAGTCAGGCAATACTAAGCCAGCACATTGGCGATTTGAAGGATTTTGAAACCTGGTCATTCTATGAAAAAAATATTGAGCAGTTTCAGAAAATGTTCCGTGTAAAGCCCGAAGTTGTGGTTTGCGATTTGCATCCCGAATACCTTTCAACAAAATTTGCACAGGAGACAGGGTTGCCTGTAATACAGGTGCAGCACCACCATGCACACATTGCATCGTGCATGGCTGAACATGGGCTGGACAAAAAAATTATCGGAGTTAGCTTCGATGGAACAGGGCTGGGAGACGACAACAACATCTGGGGTTCCGAATTTTTTGTGTGCAATTTGGAGGGTTACGAACGTAAACTTCACTTTGAATATATCCCTCTTCCGGGAGGCGATATAGCAGTAAAAGAACCATGGCGGATTGCAGTATCGTGGTTGTACAAAATTTATGGGAAGGAGTTTTTGTTGCTTGATTTATCATTTTTGAAAGTCATTCCCGTTGAAAAAATTGAGTGGGTTTTAGAAGCAATCGATAAAAAAATAAACTGCCCGTTAACATCCGGTTCCGGGCGGTTGTTTGATGCGGCCTCCGCCCTTCTTGGTTTGTGCAATTATTCGACTTTTGAAGCGGAAGCCCCTATGAGGTTGGAAAATATCGCTGCAAAAAGTGTAAAAAGTCGCTACTCTTTTAGTATGTCCAATGTCATAGGATTTTCAGGAATGTTTACCGAAATTATTGATGATTTGGATAAAGGTGTTAAGCCTGAGATTATTTCGGCAAAGTTTCATAATACAATTTCTGAAATAATTATTGAAGGAGTTCAAAAAATTAAGAAAGAATCAGGTTTTAAAAAAGTAGTTTTATCGGGCGGAACTTTTCAAAACAAATACCTGTTGGAACGAACAGAAAACAGGTTGAGTGAGCTGGATTTTGAAATTTTTACCAATAACTCAGTTCCTTGTAACGATGGAGGAATTTCGCTGGGGCAGCTGGCAATAGCAGCGAAAAGAAAGCCCCCATCCCTGCCTTCCCCCAAAGGGTGAAGGAGAAAAGCTCTCGAAAGGGCTTACCTTTGCGCCTAGGCGTTTTTGCGGTAAAAAAAATTAAACAAATAATACCTTAATTGAAAAACAAAATAATAATTAATCAATAATTTTTAATAAATTAATTATGTGTCTTTCCATTCCGGCAAAAATAATATCTATTGAGGGCGATAAAGCCCGGGTTTCTGTGGGTGGCGCAGAATACAACGCTGCACTAAATTTGGTTGAAGATGCGAAGGTTGGCGATTATGTTTTGCTGCATTCCGGTTTTGCCATTCAGATAATTAATGAAGAAGAGGCCATGGAAACTATGAGTTTGCTTAATGAAGTAATTGAAAAAGAGAAGGAGGACGAGTGAAGCATATTGACGAATATCGCGACAAGAAACTGGTTGACCTGTTGTTGAAACAGATTTGGGAAGCCGGTAAAACGCCTGTCCGTTTGATGGAAGTTTGCGGCGGACACACGGTTGCCATCCGAAAGTTCGGTATTCCGTCATTGCTACCACCTACTATCCAATTGTTGAGCGGTCCCGGATGCCCTGTGTGTGTTACAGGTAAATCGTTCATCGACAAAGCCATAAAACTGGCGAATGAGCCTAACACTATTGTAACCACCTACGGCGATTTGGTGCGTGTTCCCGGTTCAGCTTCAACGCTGGAAAAGGAGAGGGCAAACGGAGCTGACATTCGGATGATATATTCCTCATTAGACGCTTTGGAAATAGCTAAACAGAATCCAACACAAAAAGTAATTTTTCCTGGGATTGGTTTTGAAACCACATCGCCGGCAAGTGCAGTCACTGTTGTTCAGGCTAATAAAGAAAATCTTGACAACTTTTATCTTTTAAGCGCCCACAAAATTATGCCACCCGCCATGGAAATGCTCATCGACGATGAGGTGCAAATTGACGGTTACATTTGCCCGGGGCATGTAAGTACAATTACAGGTTCGGGGATTTATAACGGGATTGTGGACAAATTTGGTTTAGGCTGCGTCATTACAGGTTTCGAACCGGTTGATTTACTGCAAGGGATTTTAATGTTGGTTAAGCAGTTCGAAGCGAAAAAACCAAAGGTAGAGATTCAATATAAAAGGGCGGTTAAACCGGCAGGGAACACAAAGGCTTTAAAACTTCTTGATGAGGTTTTTGAATTAAAAGACGACTGGTGGCGTGGATTGGGAGTTGTTCCGGGAAGTGGGTTCAAACTAAAAAAAGAGTTTGAAAATTTTGATGCAGAATTACATTTCGATTTGAATTTGCAGGAACCCAATGAAGAGAAAGGGTGCATTTGCGGGGAGATTTTAAAAGGATTGAAATTGCCAACCGACTGCAAACTGTTTGGGAAGGTTTGCACACCTGAAAATCCGGTTGGGGCATGTATGGTTTCTTCGGAGGGGGCGTGTCAGGCGTATTTTAGATATGAGAATTGAGTAATGAGCAGTGAAACAGGTAAAATATTATTGAGTCACGGAAGTGGCGGAAAACGAAGCCACAATTTAATCCGCGATTTGTTTTTTAAATATTTCGATAACGAAATTTTAAACACGGGTAGTGACTCGGCGCTTCTGAATTCTCAATCTGAAAACCTGGCGTTTACAACTGATTCGTTTGTGGTTGATCCACTGTTTTTCCCTGGTGGAGATATTGGCAAGTTGGCTGTGTGCGGCACAATTAACGATTTGGCTGTTTCAGGGGCAGTTCCCAAATATTTAAGTGTCGGCTATATAATTGAAGAAGGCCTGGAGCTTGATGTTTTGGAGCGAGTGGTAAAAAGCATGGCTGAAACGGCAAAACAAGCCAACATAAAAATAGTAACCGGCGACACAAAAGTGGTTAACTGTGGTAAATGCGATAAACTTTTCATTAATACCACCGGGATTGGTGAGCTTGATTCAAAGTTTAAAAATATTGGAACGGGGCAGAAAATTCAACCAGGGGATAAAATCCTGATAAACGGCTTTGTTGCCGACCACGGAATTGCCGTGATGAGTGCCCGTAACGAGTTAAAAGTCAGGGCTGATGTGCAATCGGATTGTGCACCTTTAAACCTGTTGATACAGGACGTTTTGAAAGTTTCAGCAGATGTTAGGTTTATGCGCGATGCAACCCGGGGAGGGCTGGCAACGGTACTGGCAGAAATAGTTCAAAACCGTGATTTTGGGATTTATATTGAAGAAGAAAAAATTCCGGTACGCGAAAGTGTAAGGGGAATGTGTGAGTTTTTTGGATTCGACCCGTTGTATGTTGCCA
Source organism: Bacteroidota bacterium (assembly GCA_039714235.1). Taxonomy (GTDB): domain Bacteria; phylum Bacteroidota; class Bacteroidia; order Bacteroidales; family Prolixibacteraceae; genus Draconibacterium. Next base: position 16,275 of record JBDLJS010000071.1, read on the forward strand.
ACGAAGGGAAAGTGGTAATGATTGTACCGGAGGATGATGCAGAAAAAGTGTTGGATACTATGCAGAAAAATGAACTTGGGAAGGAAGCCCGGATTATTGGTGAAGTTGTTTCTGAACACCCTTGCAAAGTGGTTATGCAAACCCAAATCGGTGGGAAACGTATAATCGATATGCTTTTGGGCGACCAGTTGCCAAGGATTTGTTGAAGAAGACCGAGTCGGAAAATATTAAAAATAAGCTATGCACGAACTATCTATTGCACAATCAATAGTTGAGCTGGCCGAGAATGTTGCTTTAGGTGAAAAGGCAGACTCAATTAATAGTATCGATATTGAAATCGGTGCTTTATCGGGAGTGGTAATCGATGCACTTGAATTTGCAATGGAGGTGACAATAAAAAATACCAAACTGGAAAATGCAAAAATTAATTTCCTGAAAAAGAAGGGAATAGCGAGCTGTAAAAATTGTGGTTTTCATTTCGAAACAATTAATTTACTGGCACTATGCCCAAAATGCAATCAGGCTAATTTTAAAATAATTGATGGAAAGCAATTGAGAGTAAAATCGTTAATAATTTAAAATATGTGCGACACTTGCGGATGCGAAAATAACGACAACGTAAAAATTTATAAACCAGGAGAAGAGCACGGACATTATCATTCTCACGATTCAACTGTCCCGCACCATCACCACAACAGCGAACACAGCCATCGCGAGGTTTCGGTTGAGAAAGATATTCTATCGAAAAATAATCTGCTGGCAGAACGGAATCGGGGCTATTTCGAGGCGTTGGGTATTTTTGCCATTAATATGGTCAGCTCGCCGGGTTCGGGCAAAACCACAATAATAGAACGTACAATTGCAGAAATGGACGGGCAGCTTGATTTCTACATAATTGAAGGCGACCAGCAAACCGCAAACGATTCTGAACGGATTCAGAAAGCCGGGGGGAAAGCAATTCAGGTAAATACAGGCGTAGGCTGCCACCTCAATGCAGATATGGTAAACAAAGCGGCAAAACAACTGGAGCCTGGCCAAAATTCAATTTTGATAATCGAAAATGTTGGTAACCTTGTTTGCCCCTCAATGTTCGATTTGGGAGAACAAAAACGTGTAGCCATTTTCAGCGTTACCGAAGGCGACGACAAACCCGAAAAATACCCAACCATTTTCCATACTTCCGATGTGTGTATCATAAACAAAACTGACCTTCTGCCTTATGTGGAATTTGATGTAGAAAAAGCCAAACGGGTGGCAAAACAGCTAAATACAGAAATGGTATTTTTCGAGGTTTCTGCAAAAACAGGAGAGGGAATGGATAAGTGGTACGAGTGGTTGAAATTAAATTCCTAAAAATTGAACAGCAATACCGCTTAACAAAATTAGTGCTCCGGCAAGAGCATGCGAGTACCTTTCTATTCTTCTAAATCGAACAAACCGAAATCCAACCAAAGCAAGGGCAACCATTAAAACCATTGTGGCAATAGTAACAGTTGCGAAAACGATAGTTGCTGAAATTAACAGCCCATAATTATTTTGTGCAGCCGGGTACATCAAAACCGGAATCAGAACCTCGCAAGGGCCAAAAACAAAAATGATAAACAAAACCCATGGAGTAACACTTTTTTTTTCAGTATGAACATGTGCATGTTCCTTTTTATGTATGTGCTGATGAGAATGGACTGTCCCGTTAGCATGAATATGCACGTGGTGGTGTGGTTTGTTGTTATATGCTTTTCGTAATCCGTAAACGGTATAAATCAGCCCAAAGGCAATTAACAGGTAAGCAGCAATGGCCCCGCGAAACGATTCAATCACTTCCAGGCTTTCCAAAGCAATACCGGAGAATACGCCAAGCAGTCCAAGCAAAATACTTCCTAAAACATGCCCAACCCCACAAAGGGCAGTTATGCCTAAAGTTTTTGCAAGTGGCCAGTTTCTGGCTTTCGAAATGGCAATAAAAGGGATGTAATGATCGGGGCCAAGTACGGTGTGTACAAATCCCAGCGAGGCTGCTGCTAAAATCAGGATATTTTGGTTCATTACTGAATTTATACTGAGTTATGTTTTACAGGGTTACATGATTTTTAGCAGGAAAATGAAATTAAGGACGACCTAAAGATACCTGTTCGGCTAAATTTTATATAAGAATTTGTACCTTAGTTTTTCTGATTCAACCAAAAACTTGTAAGATGTCGAAATTAACTACCTTTCTTTTTTTATTTACCGGAATTTTATTTTTAACAGCCTGTGGGCAGAATGTTGACCCCGCCCACCAGTGGACAATGTACCGTGGAAATTATGCCAGTGGTGTGTTAGACCAGGCCAATCTACCGGAAACCTGGAATGCCAAATCGGGAGAAAACATTGCCTGGAAAACGGAAATTTCCGGGATGAGTCATGCCAGCCCTGTTGTTTGGGGCGATAATGTGTTTGTAACAACTGCAGTCAGCGAAAAAGATGAAGGTGACATAAAAACAGGAATCTACGGTTCAATCGGTTCGGTGCAGGACTCATCTGTACATCAATGGAAATTGTATTGTATCGATAAAAAAACAGGTAAAATTAAGTGGGAACAGACTTCATTCAAGGGTGTTCCTGAACAGAAACGACATCCCATGTCTTCACACGCCAACTGTACGCCTGCAACAAACGGAGAATATGTTGTAGCATTTTTTGGTTCCGAAGGATTGTATTGTTACAACATGAAAGGTAACCTGCAATGGTCGAAAGATTTCGGGATTTTAAAATCAACCTTCTTTTTGGTACCTGCTGCCGAATGGGAGTTTTCAAGCTCGCCGCTCATTCATAAAAATGTAGTAATTATTCAGTGCGATGTTAAAGACAATTCTTTTTTGGCAGCATACGATATTAAAACCGGCAAAGAAATCTGGAAACAAAACCGCGATGAATACCCGGGATGGTGTACCCCAAATATTTATTCCGACAGCGAAAAAGACATTGTTGCGGTAAATGGTTTCAAACACCGTGGAGGATACGATTTTGAAACAGGTGAAGAAATTTGGAAAATGTCGGGTGGCGGCGATATTCCTATTCCGACTCCGGTTATAGGCGATGAGTTTATTTATTTCAACAGCGCCCACGGAAAAATGTCGCCGGTGCTGGCCATTCAGAAAAATGCAAAAGGCGATTTAACTCTGGCAGAAGGGGAAACTTCGAACGAGTATGTAAAGTGGGCAAAATTGAGGGGTGGTGCCTACATGGGAACCATGCTTTTCTACGGCGATTATTTGTACAATGCCCGCTGGAATGGAAGGTTGACTTGTTACGATGCAAAAACAGGAGAAGAGTTGTATTCAGAGAAAGTTGGTTCGGGAAATAGTTACACATCTTCTCCGGTGGCTGCCGACAGTGTAATTTATATTGCCGATAACAATGGGAAGGTTTATTCGGTAAAAGCAGGGTCTGAATATGAACTTTTAAAAGAAAACTCTCTGGATGAAGTTTGTATGTCGACCCCGGCAATTGCTGAAAATTATTTGTTTTTCAGAACATCGGGGCATTTAATAGCTGTTTCGAAGACAGAAAATTAGGAAAATATTAAGCTACTTAATTTTGCTTTGTATGTTACCGCTTCCTTTTTCATAATCCGGGAAATTGTCTTATTTTCGTGAGATTATTTAGAAAAGCAAGCATGTGGATTAGGGTCTCCCGCATAATTCTTAGAAATAAATTTCTCCTGATTTCTATTTTGGCAGTAGTTACAGTTTTTCTGGGTTACCATGCCCGAAAGGTTGAAATGTCATACGAATATGCACAATTACTACCCAAAAAAGACCAGGCGTATAAAGATTATCAGAAGTTTGTTGAAGTATTTGGAGAAGAGGGTAACCTGATAATTATTGGTACGCAGGATTCTGCATTTTTTCAGCTCGATCATTTTAATAATTGGAAAAAGCTATGCCACGACCTTTCAAAAGTAGAAGGAGTTGAAAATATTTTATCGGTTTCGAATACCTATAACCTTAAAAAAAATACGAAGGAGAGAAAATTTGAGGCAGTAAAGGCTTTCCCAGACACCATCTCATCGCAGCTGGAATTGGACCACCTCGCTGAAAAATTTAGAAACTTACCATTTTACCGTGGCTTGGTTTACAACGACGAAACAGACACCTATTTGCTGGCCATTACGGTTAATAAAGACAAAATGATGACCAAGAAGCGTGAACAAATGGTTTCGTCAATTCAGAAAATTTGTCATGCTTTCGAGGTAGAACGGAACATAAAGCTTCACTACTCAGGTCTGCCGTATATCAGAGTGGTAAATGCCATAAAAATTAAAAGGGAATTATACCTTTTCAGTATTTTGGCACTTGCAATTTGTATCGTGGTTTTGTTCCTGTTTTTCCGTTCGTTTAAAGCCGTTTTTGTTCCTGTTTTAATTGTTATTACAGGTGTTGTCTGGGCAATGGGAATGCTTTCGCTGTTTGGTTATAAAGTTACCATTTTGTCGGGAATGATTCCGCCATTGCTTATTGTTATTGGCATTCCCAACAGTATTTATATGCTAAACAAGTTTCATCAAGAGTATGTGAGCCACGGGAATAAGGTAAAAGCACTTCAGAGGGTAATTATAAAAATAGGGAATGCAACTTTTTTAACTAACCTTACAACCGCATCCGGTTTTGCCACTTTTATTATCGTAAAAAGTGATATTCTCAGGCAGTTCGGAATTATTGCATCACTGAATATTTTAGGATTGTTTGTTCTGTCCCTGCTTTTAATTCCAATTATTTTCTCATTTATCGGACCGCCATCATCGAGGCACGTGGGGCATTTAGACAATAAACTTGTTACCCGGATAATTGAGAAATTGATGCATATCACCCAGCATTACAGGAAGACTGTTTACATCACCACAATTGCAATCATAGCAATAGGGATTTACGGAATCTCTTTAATAAAAAGCTCCGGTTATATGGTTGACGATATTCCCAAAAGCGATCCCATTTATATTGATTTAAAGTTCTTTGAGGATAATTTTAACGGTTTGATGCCCCTTGAGATAATGGTCGATACCAGAAAGCCACAGGGTGTTATGCAGTTAACCACATTCCGAAAGATTGATCAGCTTGAAAAAAGCCTGGCTGAATATCCTGAGCTTTCGACTTCCACCTCGCTGTTAAACCTTTTAAAGTTTTCAAAACAGGCCTTTTACAACGGCCGCGAAAAATATTACAGTTTGCCCAATAACCGTGAAAAGAATTTCATTCTGCAATATGCATCGACAGGCGAAGAAAATGCAGACATGTTACATGCTTTTCTCGACAGTGCAAAGCAAACCACCCGGATAAGTATTCGGATTAAAGATGTGGGCACAAAACGAATGAAGGAATTATACTCTAGTTTTAATGCTGAAATCGATTCAATTTTCACCGCCGATAAGTATGACGTTACCGTAACCGGTTCAAGCATTACCTCATTTAAAGGAACACAGTATTTGCTTCGTAACCTGTTTACCAGCCTTGGATTGGCCATATTACTTATTGCAATGTTTATGGCTATTATGTTTTCATCCTGGAGAATGGTTATTATGTCGCTTACTCCAAACGTTATACCGCTTATTTTTACTGCAGCAGTTATGGGTTTTGCCAATATTCCCATAAAAGCATCAACCATTCTGGTGTTCAGTATTGCATTTGGTATTTCTGTGGATAATACCATTCACTTTCTGGCTAAATACCGGCAGGAGTTGAATGTTACAAACTGGGACATACGGAAATCTGTGGTTCTGGCGTTAAAAGAAACCGGAGTGAGCATGCTTTACACATCGGTTGTCCTGTTTTTCGGATTTGGTATTTTTACTATTTCCAGCTTTGGTGGTACACAGGCTATGGGTATCCTGGTTTCTCTCACCCTTTTAGTAGCCGTTACTTCCAATTTAATTTTACTGCCGTCATTACTGTCTGGCCTCGAAAGACTTACCACAACCGAAGCATTTAAAGAACCGCTGTTACATATTTACAACGAAGAAGAGGATATTGAACTGGACGATTTGGAGATTTTATACGATAAACAACACCTGGAAGAAAATTAATGTATACCATAGAACAACTGCAGGAAATTATTGAGAATGAGATAAAAGTCCGTTCGAAACTGGTTTTGAAAAAGAAACCGGTTGAGTTGTATAATCCCATAATCTATTCGCTGGATATGGGAGGTAAAAGGCTAAGGCCGGTATTGCTTTTATTGGGCTACAACCAGTTTTCTGAAGATATTTCCAGAGCTGTCCCTGCAGCAATGGCTATCGAGGTATTTCATAATTTTACACTGCTACACGACGATATAATGGACAAAGCCGAAGTTCGGAGAAACAGGCCTACAGTTCAT
>JBDLJS010000072.1:0-22063 GCA_039714235.1 Bacteroidota bacterium
GCAACTTGCTGACGAAATGGGGTTTCTGATTATCGATGAAGCTTTTGATGAGTGGAAATTTGCTAAATGTAAAAACGGTTATCATGTGCTTTGGGATGAGTGGGCAGAAAAGGACATGACAGCTTTTATTCAGCGCGACCGTAACCACCCCTCGGTGATTATGTGGAGCATTGGGAATGAGGTAAGGGAACAGAGTAGTAAAGAAGGTGCCGGTTATTGTCAGTTTTTGGTAGATATCTGTAAAAAGGAAGACCCTACAAGGCCAACAACAGCAGGATTTAACAGGTGGAGCGAAGCCATAGAATACGGATTGGCCGAAATTGTTGATGTACCGGGTTGGAACTATAAACCTCATAAATATGCTGAAATACATGAGCGTTTCCCGGAATGGAAAATGTATGGAAGTGAAACAGCCTCTACGGTAAGCTCACGTGGCGAATATTTCCTGCCGGCTAAAGTTCGGAAACATCATCAACGCGAGGATAGGTTCCATTGTTCGGCTTTCGATATGGAATATCCTAACTGGGCTACATCGCCCGACACTGAATTCGCAGCTCAGGACAAATACAAATTTATGGCAGGAGAATATGTATGGACAGGTTTCGATTACCTTGGCGAACCTACCCCTTATAACAAAGAATGGCCTTCAAGAAGTTCGTACTTCGGAATTATCGATTTAAGCAACATACCAAAAGACAGGTATTACCTGTACCAGTCGAAATGGACAGACAAAGAGGTGCTACACCTTTTGCCGCACTGGAACTGGGAAGGAAATGAGGGCGAAGATATTTCGGTGCATTGTTATACTAACTTCGATAAGGCAGAGTTGTTCCTCAACGGTAAAAGTCAGGGTGTTCAGCAAAAAGACCCTTCGCAACTTTACCGTAAGTACCGTCTGATTTGGGATGTACCTTACGAAGCTGGCGAACTGAAAGTAGTTGCTCTCGATAAAGATAACAATCCGGTGAAAGAAACAGTGGTGAATACCGCCGGACAACCGGCAGCCATAAAACTTGAAACTGAGCTGACAACAATTGCGGCTAATGGAAAGGAGATTGCATTTGTTACTGTTTCGGTTGTGGATAAAAACGGGGTAGTTTGCCCGTTGGCTGCAAACCAGATAAACTTTACAGTTGAAGGCGAAGGCCGTTTAAAAGCTGTTGGCAATGGCGACCAGACAAGTCTCGAGTCATTTGTAAAACCTACCCGAAAAACTTTTAACGGAAAGTGTATGGTGTTCATTCAGTCAACAGAGAAGACAGGAAAGATAAAACTTATTGCACAATCAGATGGACTAAAGGATGCCGAAATTAATATTGAAACAATTTAAATATATCCATTTTATCAGATTATAAAAAATTGTAAAGCAAAACACATTATGAGATTTACAACTTTATTACTAATATTGGGTTTAACGGTTTTAACAAATTCAAAAACGCATTCAGCAGTAATTAATAACACTGGGGATAGGACATATACTTTAACAGATAATGATGGTACTCCAAACAGCACCAGTCAGACGATATCTCTTTCTTCTTCTACAGCAGAACCTTATTTGGCCTATTCCCGGAAAAAAGGGATGGGTTTAACAAATTATGCGGGCCCCGGATCCCATAAAAGGAAGCTTGAGGAGATGCATCTTTCCTGGTACTGGAACTGGGGCATGAATCGCAATGACACCATCAATCCCGCCATCGAATATGTGCCGGCGAAGAACCAAAAGTGGTGGCCTTCCCTGTCCAAACTTGCAGAAGTAGGTGAATTCTACAACCTGCTCACCTACAACGAGCCATACCATGGAGAAGAAAGAAACCCAACTCCTCAGCAGGCCTTTAATGCATGGCCTGATATTGTAGCTGCAGCGGAGCAATACGGACAGCCCGGTACAAGGATCGGCAGCCCGACAACCCATGGAACTTCAGACGCTTTCCAGGATGTGTTCATGCCAATGGCCATTGACAGTGGACTGAAGATTGATTTCATAAATAATCACAGGTACCCGTCACCCCTGAATTTGCTGAAAAAGTTAAAGATTGACGCTGAAGATCTCTATGCGAAATACGGCAAACCCATTTGGCAAACGGAATGGGCCCCGGCAGATTGGTCACTAACCGCCGGCTATACCCATGCCCAAAGCTATACGGCTGTAGTAGAAGTTCTCCACTACTATGAAAGCACCTCTTTTGTCGAACGGTATGCCATTTTCCCATTCAGGCCAAGTAAAGAAGATACTGACGTTGGGTACAGTTGCTATCTGTGGGAAACCGATGAAGGCCATGTACAGACTCCACTTGGCAAGCTTTACGCCAATTACCGTTCTTCGGACATTCATGGGCCTTATACGCATACTGCATATTACCTGCACAATATGCAATACCACCAGCGCCTGCACGACAATGGTGGAAATCCTGCAACCACAACCATCTATACCGAGGGTGATGCGGTCGATTTCGAATTGGAATATGCCGGCAATGGCAACTATTTCATCACCAACCGGGGTACGGGCAATCGCCTGGCCTATAACGGCGCCACACTCTCCTGGACCACCGCAGCCAATAGTGCTGCCCAGTGGACTTTGACTGAGTCGGACCACGGATGGCGGTATCTCGACAATGTAGCCCATGCAAAACGCCTGCAAATGGAAAGCAACCTGTCGCTGGGTATGACCGAAACCAGCATCACGGGAAAACACGTACGATGGGCTTTTATCCGTTCAAATACCGCAGTAACCAACAGCGCTTCACATCCGGTGTTCTCCAGCGACACACTCAATCTAGGGAATGCTGCCCTAGATCAAGCCTACAGCGGCTCCCTCTCCGATTTTGCATCGGATACTGATGGCAATACGTTGACCTTCGCCAAGGCGGTTCTCTCGGGCCCGTCCTGGCTGAACATTGCTGCCAACGGTACTCTTTCAGGTACGCCCGGTGCCGGTGATGTCGGCCTCAACAGCTGGACCGTCCTGGTGGACGACGGTACCGGTGGATTCGGCACGGCCTTGCTGAATATTGATGTAAAAAGTGTTGCGACAAATACTGAGAGCTTTGAAACCATTAAGCCAACTATAAAAGTATATCCCAATCCTGCATCACAGTTTTTGAACATAGCTTTTAGTAATTACAAAGAAGAATCATCCATAGTATCAATTTATAACCTGAATGGACAATTACATAGAAATATTAAATTGGACCTCGATAACAAAATTCAACAGATTAATTTAAATGGATTTACTGATGGATTATATTTAATTCGGATTGCTGATACAAGAGGGAACATTTTGGGAATTGAGCGATTTTATGTCAATCTAAACAAATAAGTAGTTATTTACGTGTAGCGGGTAAACAATTTTAACAGGACAGCAATGATAACAAACACTAAAACTTAATTAAATGAAATTTTTAAAAAGACTTTTTTCTGCCCTGTGTCTTATTATTTGAACTGTAATAGACAAAAAAGGATCAGGTAATTCTCCCGGTATTTTATTTATTTTTACATAAAGATTTGAGAACTACTCGTATAAATATTGTTGTCATTATTATTCTGCTGGCAAATGTTTTTTGTTCCGGACACGAATTTAACATTGAATACCTTACGGCAGAACAAGGTCTTTCACAGAATGAAGTAACCAGCATTATACAAGATTCCAAAGGCTTTATGTGGTTTGGAACAAGGGCGGGATTAAACCGTTACGATGGGTATGACTTTGTACACTTTAAATCACGAGTAAATAAAGAAAATTATCTCTCAAACCCTTCAATTGAATGTTTGTATAAAGATAATAACGGGAACCTGTGGATTGGGACAAAATCAGGGGGCCTTAATTTTTATGACTATTCGAAAGAAAAATTTTATCATTTAAAACAATTTGGGAATAGCAGTATCGATTTATCTAACGTCCAGATTTTAAGTATCAATGAATCGAAAGATGGGCAAATTTTAATTGGCACCGGTTCATCAGGTCTATACATTATTGACAGTAACAGAAACTCTGTTAAAAATATTTTAGCTGATTCTCGTGTTTATAAAATAGTGGCCGATAAAGATAATAATGTTTGGATGGGGTCAAATAATGGTCTTTTAAAACTTGATTTAAATTCATATAAGACGGAAGAAATTAATTTAGGTAAATACATTGGTGTTACTGATTTCTTTTTTGATCCCGATGATGAACATCTATGGATTGTTGGATGGGAAGGCGGGTTAACAAAATATAACTTAAGGACTGGTACGTGGAAGAGGTTTTCATTAAATGAAGAAGATGATCAATTCAGAAGTAGCCAAAATAGCACGCACTCAATACTTATTGATAATAAAAATAAAATCTGGATTGGAACATGGGGGGCAGGAGTTTTTTCTTTTGATAGAGAAAAACAAACTTTTGAAAAGATTGAAATAAGACCCAGATTTAAGCGGGACTTTAATACCGGTTATGATATTATTCTCGATATTTTCGAGGATAAGGATAAAAATATTTGGATTGGGGTGGATGGAGGTGGCCTGGTTTTACTCGGGGCAAAAAAATCGTTTCAGGGAATTTCTTTCCCAAATGATCATGATTGCGGGTTAAAAAGTTTTCATATTAATTGTATATACGAATCTGGTGATGGTTATTTATGGGTTGGAACAAGAGGTGGTGGCCTTTATAGAAGCAAAGACAGAAAGAAATTTGAATATATTGTTTCAGAAATTCAAACCGGGTCATCACTGATAATTAATCAAATTTACCAGGTTTCTCCCAAAAAGCTGTGGATTTGTTCCGGTCACAATATGTATCAGCTGGATATTTCAAAAACCGACCTGGTGTTAAAGCCTGTTGCCAACGAAACAATTTTTGATATAAAGAAGATTACTGCATTATTTAAGTTGGGTGATGATATGCTTATTGGTACGCATCAACTAGGTTTGTTTTATATCCCCGGGGATAAAAACAGTGCTAATGAGGTGAAAAACATAACGTTTCAGGGCGATTCGACTTTAAAGAGTAATCGCATTAACTTTATTAAACAAGATATTGGCGGGAATATTTGGATTGGTACATTTAATAGCCTCTATCTTTACGACCGGTTTAATAAATCGATTATTAATGTCCCCTTTCTTGAGGGAGAAACATTAACAAGCGAAATAATAAATTGTTGGGAACAATCTTCCGATAGTATAATTTGGATAGGAACGCCAAGCGGTTTAAATAAACTAACCCTTAAGAATGGAAGATACTCAGTCTTACATTTTTATGAGGAATCTGGTTTGCCTGATGCTTACATTCACGCAATATTAGCTGATAGGAATAATCATATTTGGATGAGTACAAATTCTGGAATTGGCAGGATGAATACTCTTAATAATGAAATAACTAAATTCGATAAATCGGATGGATTACAGGGAATCAACTTTTCTGATGATAAGGGATTTAAAAACAGAGATGGCATTTTGTTTTTTGGTGGTATAAATGGATTTAATTATTTTGATCCTGCAAAAATTGAAATAAACGAGAATGTACCCCCGGTTGTATTTACGAATTTTAAAGTAAATAATAAGCAAATTAAACCCTCATTAAAGATTAATGGCAGGATTATTTTGCAAAAGTCGATTAGTCTCAATCCAACGATTCATTTAAGCCATAAAGAAAAAGAAATTACCATCGAGTTCGCGGCATTAAATTACAATGCTACCGAACGCAATCAATATAAATACATGCTGGAAGGTTACGACTCGGATTGGATGGCTGCAGGAACAAAAAGGTCGGTTACCTATATAATTCTCAGGGCTGGGAATTATAAATTTAAAGTAAAAGGTTCGAATAACAATAATGTATGGAACGAGGCCGGAAATGTTTTAGAGTTAAATATAAGGCCTGCACCATGGAAGTCGTGGTATGCAATTGTAATCTATATATTATTAATTATAGGATTGGTATTGTTGATCAGATGGAATGCTATTAAACAAATTCGTTTGGCTAATATAATTGAAATGGAGAAAGTTCAACATGAACAAGAGCATAAACTCAACGAATTAAAACTGCGTTTTTTTACCAATATCTCGCACGAATTCAGAACTCCTCTTACTTTAATTCTTGGGCCGGTGAAAGAAATTCTGGATGAAAATTCAAATAACCAGCGGGTTAAAATTATATTTAAAAATGCCAGGCGCTTGATGACCCTTGTAAATCAGTTACTTGAATTCAGGAGAACAGAAACCGATACCATGAAGTTAAGAGCCTCAAAAAATAATATTGTTGATTTTGTACAAGAGGTTTGTATTTCTTTTCAAGAACTTGCAAAAATTAATAATATACAATTCAGCTATAAATCAGAAATTAAACCAAAACATTTATGGTTCGATATTGATAAAATGGAGATAGTATTGAATAACCTGATTTCCAATGCTTTTAAATATGCGGGAACGGGTTCAGCAATAGAAGTTCTGTTAAGTGAGTCGGAAGATGCTGTGGATATTCATGTAATCGATAATGGTCCCGGAATTTGTAAAAACGATATAGGAAATATCTTTGACCGGTTTTATCAGTCGCAGGAAACTAGCGAAACAGGAGGTTCAGGGATTGGCTTACACCTAACAAAAAGAATGGTTGAGTTACATAAAGGAAAAATAACTGCTGAGAGTATTCCAGGCGTAAAAACGGAATTTACAGTAAAACTTCTTAAAGGACATAAACATTTTTCAGAGACAGAAAAAATAAAGAATATAAGAAAACATACTTCCTTTATTGCTGAGCCAACAGTATTTTCTCAACATAAGCCTTCCGTAAGTTCGGAACAACCAGTTGAAAAAGATAAATCTGTTTTAATAGTTGAAGATAACCCGGAGATTAGAGAGTATTTATATGAGCTGTTTAACGACGAATACAATATTAAACTTGCTGAGAATGGCAAGGTAGGGTATGACCTGGCCAATAAGCACGAATTTGATATAATTATTTCTGATATTCTTATGCCTGAAATGGATGGAACAGAGCTATGTGAAAAATTGAAATCGAACCTTAATACGTCTCATATACCCATAATTCTTCTAACAGCAAAAAGTGCCAGCCAGTTCAGGATAGAAGGTTTAATGCATGGTGCCGAAGCTTATATATCGAAACCATTTAACCCCGACGAATTAAAAAGCCAGGTTAGTTCAATTCTTGAGGCCCGTAAAAAGGTAAAAGAAAAGTACAGTAAAACAATTATGCTTGAACCAACCCAAATGGAGATAACATCTAAAGAAGAGGTATTTATTGAAAAGGTGATTAAAAGCATTGAAGAGAATATTGAGAATCCGGATTTTAACCTGGAAGATCTCGCTAATCAGGTTGGTATGAGTACCTCAACTCTCTATCGTAAATTAAAATCCCTGACAGGTCAATCTTCCAACGAAATAATACGGTCAATCAGGTTGAAAAGAGCTTCTCAATTATTATCCGATTCAGGATATACCATTTCCGAGGTTGCATATTCTGTTGGGTTTAACGATGTTAAATATTTTAGAAAATGTTTCATAAAACAATTCGGGCAAACTCCAAGTCAATATCGTAATAGTTTGTCTGTGTGATTGTTATCATGGCATGTGAATCTTTTATCTCCCTCTTTTGAATTAATATACCCCTGGTTAATGAAATAATCTTCCCCTTCATTAGGGATTATTCTACCCCGCCTTTTAAGCTTGAATTTAAAAATTTGCAACATCAGAGATACAAAAACTTTATGAAGCGGGATAAGAATAACAGAGATCATTTACAAAAAAGATATGAGTTTCTGAATATTCTGTTTTTTGTGATTTTACTAATTGTGTTAGTAATACTATTCAATTATTTAATAACATAAATTATTTCTTATGAAAGACAACTTTAAAAAATTCGGTTTTATTGCCGTATTACTATTAAGTGTACAGTTGTTGTTCGCACAAACTACAATTACCGGGAAGGTAACTGATTCAAATCAGGAAGCTTTGCCGGGTGTATCCATTGTTGTGAAGGGAACAACCATTGGTACTGTAACAAACTTTAATGGTAACTATACTGTTGAAGTTCCTCAGGATGCTGAAATTCTGGTGTTTTCATTTATCGGAATGACAACTCAGGAAATTATTATTGCCGGGCAAACTCAGATTAATGTCACACTTGAAGCATCATCATTTGGGGTTGACGAAGTCGTTGTTGTGGGTTATGGAACTCAAAAGAAGGCAAACCTTACAGGAGCGGTTTCTGCTGTTGACTTTACTGAACTGGAAACACGTGCTGCGCCAAATACTGCAACCTTGTTACAAGGGCAAATGACCGGTGTTCAGGTTAGTACATTCAGAAATCAGCCGGGTGAAGATAATCCTGAAATTCGTGTTCGAGGTATTGGTACATTAAATGCAGGGCAGGAGCCGTTGATAATTGTCGATGGTGTTGAATCTTCGTTTACCCAAATTCCTGCTTCCGATATTGAAAGTGTTTCGGTATTAAAAGATGCTGCTTCTGCCGCTATTTATGGGGTACGTGCTGCAAACGGTGTGATTGTTGTAACCACAAAACGTGGAACAACAGCAAAACCAACTGTACGTTTACGGCAATCATTTGCATGGCAACAGGCTTTGCTAAAACCCAATTTACTTGATTCCTGGGATAATGCTTTTCTTAAAAATCTGGATGCAACGGAACAAGGAATAGATCCGGTTTATACCGATGAACAAATTCAGATGATGAAAGATGGTTCGAACCCGGACTATTGGGCAAATACCGACTGGTTTGACGAAATATACAGAACAGCTCCTATGAATACAACATACCTTTCAGTTAGTGGATCGAAAGAAAATGTACGTTATATGTTTTCAGGTGAATACCTGGATCAGAAAGGAATTTTGCTTCAGACAAGCGCTAAACGATACAATTTCCGTTCTAATATTGATGTCGATATTTCAGACCGGATAACTATTGGGATGAACGTTTCCGGAAACAAAAGAGATATTACCGAAACAATGAATAATGCAAGTTCATCAGGCAGTGGTGGTGGAAGCGATATTAATTACATGATTCGCCGTGGCGCGGATCCATCTATGCCGGTAAAATACTCAAATGGTTACTGGGCGCGTGTAAATGGATTGTGGTATACCGGTGACCTTGTTAATACTTTAAGAAATCCACTTGAGGCAGTGTATCAGGGTGAGAATAATACCGAAAAATATAATTTTATAGGGAAAATTTTTGCTGATATTGAATTGGTTAAAAACCTTCATTTTAAACCCAATCTTTCTTTTGTTTATAACTCTTCGTTACTTTCGAAATTTGCACCAACAAGCCAGCAGTACGATGCTGATGGTAATTTGATTGGTGAAAATATCCATAATTCGTTGGTAAACAATAATAATACAAATAAGAGGTACCAGGTTGAAAATCTTATTACATACAACCTTACTTTAAACGATAATCATAAAATCAGTGTATTAGCCGGACAATCAGCCCAATTGTACCGTATCGATTACTTCCAGGCCTCGGTAAAAGATTTTCCGAATAATGCCATACATGAATTGAATGGAGGTATTAACGATAAAGATGTTGGTGGTTACGCACGGGAACTTGCCCTTAACTCATATTTTGGAAGGGTAAATTACAACTTTAAAGACAAGTATTTATTTGAATTTAATTATCGTTACGACGGGACTTCCCGTATGAGTGCCGATAATCGTTGGGGAGGATTCCCTTCTGTTTCTGCAGGATGGGTTGCAACCAATGAGGAATTTCTGGCAGACCTTGGACCTGTTTCATTTCTAAAAATAAGAGGAAGCTGGGGACAACTGGGGAACCAGAATATTGGCGGAAGCAATTTCTATCCTTATGCCCAGACCATCGGAACAAATCAAAATTACCTTTGGGGAGGTTATATAGCTCCCGGAGTGGCCGTTACAAGCCTTGCAAATGCCGACCTTAAATGGGAAACAACAACTATTACAGATATTGGTATTGATTTGAACTTATTTAAAAATAAAATCCGGATTGTTGCCGACTGGTTTGATAAAACCAGTACCGATATTCTTATTCGTCTTCCAATCCCAAAAACATTGGGAAATGTAACAGCACCTTTCCAAAATATTGGTGAAGTGAAAAATGTCGGTTGGGAAGTTGGTGTCAATGCCACTGAAAATATTGGTAATTTATATGTTTATGGCGGATTTAATCTTTCGCACGTTAAAAATGAAGTAATCGACTATGGCGATCTCGAATCAATTAGCGGAAACTCTATTACAAAAGAAGATGAGGCCATAGGCTCTTATTATGCCTTTATTGCAGATGGTTATTATCAGACCCAGGAAGAGCTGGACAATGCACCTAAACAGTTTGGACAACCACTTCGCATGGGTGATGTTAAGTATAAAGATATTAGTGGCCCGGATGGTGTGCCGGATGGAAAGATAACCAATGATTACGACCGTGCAATTATTGGGAACAGGTTCCCGGAGCTTCAATATTCGTTTAATGTTGGAGCAAGTTATAAAGGATTTGATATTTATGCATTTTTCCAGGGTATTTCAGGTATTGAGCGCTATTACTGGTACAATACCGAGGTTACGGGAACTTTTACAGAAATAGCAATGGATTACTGGACTGAAGATAACCGCGATGCACCAACACCACGTTGGGGGAATATTATCAACAACAACAGGTACTCAACATTCTGGTTAAAAGATGCCTCTTATCTTCGTTTAAAAAATCTTGAATTTGGATATACTTTACCTAAAAAATTAACTCAAAAGGTGAAGGTTGAAAATGCCAGGATTTATTTCTCAGGAAATAACCTGTTAACATGGACCAAGGTAGTGGATTATGACCCTGAAAAGTTAACAAACGATGATCGGAATAAGGAATATCCGCATACTAAAGTTTATTCACTTGGTTTAAATATTAGTTTCTAATTCTAAAATCGATAAAATCATGAAAAAAATATTTTCAATATTATTTATAGCAACCATCCTGGTTACAGGGTGCTCAGAAGATTTTCTTGACAGGAAATCGTTAACGGATTTAGCAGATGATACATTCTGGACAACAGAGGCAGATGCAGAAATGGCACTGGCCGGATGTTATGCAAATTTACAAAGCACACACCTTTACAATGAAGGCCCCTGGCAGGCAGGTGTTGTGCGTTGGGATTATATGACCGACGATGGTTGGATTGCCTGGGGATGGATGCAGGGAGGTGCTATGTCAAGAGGTGAGCATTCAACAACAGATGGAATGGTAAGTAATTTCTGGAACGAATCATATCAAACCATTGTCCGCTGTAACAGGGTTATAGAAACAGTACCAACCCTGGGTGAAGAGATAATTTCAAATGTCACAGCAAACCAGATTGTGGCTGAAGCCAAATTTATCAGGGCATTGATCTATAATTTAATGACACAGACCATTGAAGATGTTCCTTTAGTAGTTGCAATTCCTTCGGTAGATGAGGCCGAGGTACCGGTAACCCCTAAAAACGAAGTAGTAAGTTTTATTCTATCGGACCTTGAAGGTTGTGTAGAAGATTTGTCTGAAAAGGGAGCCCCGGATTGGGGAAGAGTTACAAAAGGAGCCGGATATGCACTGCTTGCAAGGATTAATCTTTACAATGAAAACTGGCCGGCAGCAGCTACCTGGGCACAAAAAGTAATCGATCAGGGATATACCCTATTTCCCGATTTTCATGGGTTGTTCCAGAATGCCAATGAAATAAATAACGAAGTTATTTTTCCGGTACGTTTTATGAGAGGTCCTGATGAAAACGGAGCCAGTTTTGGAGGATATTGGGGACAAACCCCGAAACGTTGGGAAGAAGCTCTGCCAAATCTTGCTGAAGACTATTTCTGTACCGATGGAAAACCAATTACAGAATCTGATTTATACAACCCTGAAATACCTGCCGAAGGAAGAGACCCACGTCTCGGTGCTACACTTGTTACAAATGGCTCGTTATGGAAAGGAGCGCCCGTTGATATGTCGAAGAAATCACATTCAGGTTTCGTACAACGTAAATATATAGAAGAACATAACAACGAAGCGCATTTCGATGCCGAAGAAGACTTTTATGTTTTTCGCTTGGGAGAAGTTCTACTTATGAAAGCAGAAGCGCTTGCTAATAGTGGTGGCTCAACCGATGAAGTATTTGCTCTGATTAATCAGCTTCGTGACCGAGAAAGTGTACAAATGCCTCATGTCGACCAGAGCGAGGTAAATAATTATTTCGGCGGGAGCATTGTGGAAATGGTACGTCACGAACGCAGGATTGAGACTGCTTTTGAAGGCCTTCGTTATATTGATATAAAAAGATGGGGTATTTTAAAAGAGCGAGCCATAGATTATTATATGGCAAATGAAAAACCTATCAACGGCAAATTAACTAACAGGCACTGGTTAGGGCCACAACAATTGATCTGGCCAATCCCTCAGTCCGAGCTGGATGTAAACCCGGCATTAGTGCAACATTCTGAATGGAATTAAATTCTTTAAGTTTAATATAGTTTAGTTAGTCAATCCGGAGACCAGTTACCGGTCTTCGGATTTTATTTTAGAATAATATTTTACTACTATTTAAATAATCACTAAATTAGTTTTCTGGCAATAGTCACCTGATGACTATTTAACGTATTAACAAAAAAGTTTTTATTACTCTTAATATTTAATCTAAACAACAGATGAACCGCATTTTTTTATTCATTGGACTATTTCTCAGCCTCATAAGTTCATCAGAGATTTTATCATCCAAACCGAAAAATCCGGTTAATGTTATTATCCTGTTTGTTGACGATATGGGTTATGGCGATATAGCCGCACATGGCAATCCCATCATAAAGACACCCAACTTTGATTCGCTGCACGATCAATGTGCACGTTTTACAAATTTCGCTGTTAGCCCAACCTGTGCACCCACTCGTGCTGCGCTACTTACCGGTAAGCATGAGTTCCTGTCTTCGGTGACACATACGATTAAACCGATGCGAAACATGAATCCCAAATCCACGACTATTGCAAATCTCTTTCAGAAAAAAGGGTATAAAACCGGTATTTTCGGGAAATGGCACCTGGGGCAGTCAGAAAAATATGGCCCCTGGTTTCGTGGCTTTGACGAAACACTTACCGTGCCAGGTGATAATCAGCGCTCGCATTTCGACCCGACTTTGTTAAAAAACCGGGTTGCAACAAAATTCAAGGGTTACCGTACCGACATTCTGTTCGACGAAGCCATGAAATTTATTACAGATCAAAAAGATACGTCATTTTTCTGCTATTTAGCAACCTATTCACCCCACTCGCCACATAACGTGCCCAAAATGTATAGCGATCCTTACGAGGCTTATAGAAATCCGGAAAAACCCAATGAGAAATTCAACCCGGATTTTAACGGACAGATTGCCAATGTCGATGAAAACCTTGGCAGGTTAAGGGCACACCTGAAATCTTTAGGACTTGATAATAATACGCTTTTGATTGTTTTAAACGACAATGGCGGCACCTCTGGCGTGGATACTTTTAACGATGGCCGCCGTGGTACTAAAGGTACCATTTGGTCAGGTGGAACCCGTGCCTACTCTTTCTGGAAATTGGGTGAACGTTTCTCTGCCGGCGTCCGTAAGCAAATGAGCGGCCACGTCGATATCCTGCCCACATTAGCTGATTTGTGTGATCTCGAAATCCCTGCTAACCTACATGAGCAACTCGAAGGCAACAGCCTTAGGTCTGTACTGGAAAATGCCAAAGCAACGCTCGATGAAAACCGTATGCAAGTACATCATGTCGGCCGCTGGGACATACCTGAAAACTGGGCGGATCACAAATACGCTTACTGCTCGGTTCGTTGGAAACAATACACCCTGGTGCGAATAGAACCATGCAACGACAAAAATTGTAAAACCTGCTTTAGAGCTCTTAATCGCCCCATCGGCAAATACAAACTGATGTATTCGAACAATATTGAACACTTTCCTCTGACCACTCCGGGCCAATGGGAACTTTTTGATATTGAAGCAGATCCGTTTCAAGAAACCAATATCGCCGCCAAAAAACCCGATATCGTAAAAAAAATGAGTGACTTTTACGATGTGTGGTGGGAAAAAGTAAAAGTTGAATTAACTGCACGCTGGGGGGAAAACTAATTAAAAAAACCTGGCACAAAAGGATCCTGACCGGTTGCAAAGCATGATCAATACCATTCAGACCCGCTTGGAGGAAGCAGGTGCGCAATTCTATAAAATAAGTAAAATAATGAGAAAACACATAACCATTAGTATTATCGTTTGGCTTCTGATCGGAGTTGGACAGGTTTGTTCACAAAGTATTCTTGATATTTCCGGGAACTGGCAGTTCCAACTGGATACCCGAGGAATAGGTCATGATTCGGGATGGTATGAATTAAAGCAATTTAACGATCATTTATTATTACCAGGAACTACTGATACCAATGCAAAGGGGTTTGCAACGCTGCCATGGCCGGTTGATTCAATTACCAGAAAGTTTGATATGCTAAAAGCATTCGAACAACCTGAATGGATTTATACTGTTAACGGAGCACCTACCCGTAAATATAAATACATTGGCCCGGCATGGTACCAAAAATATATAGAAATACCAGTATCGTGGGAAGGTAAAAGAGTGGAGGTATTCCTGGAACGGAGTCTTTTTAATATGGAACTTTGGGTGGATGGAAAAAAGGTTGGAAAAGATATGTCGCTATACGCACCAAGGATTTTCGATATCACAGAATATGTGAAAGCAGGGAAAAAGCACCGCATCACACTCTGTGTCGATAACACCAATACGATTGGTGGGCGAGCACATGGCTATACCAACCACACCCAGACAAACTGGAATGGTGTGGTGGGCACCATGGAGCTAAGATCGCATGATGCGGTGTATAATAGTGATGTAAAAATATTCACGGATATTCAGGATAAGTCTGTCAGGGTGCAAACCAGGACAACCAATTTTTCCGGTGATGAGCCCCTGGAGATGAAATACCTGCTTACAATTGAGGATAAAAATGGAGAAATCAAAGCTGAAAAGCTGTTTGAAAGGAGAATAGAGGGCAGGGAGAGTGTAATGAACTTTTACATTCTAATGAATGAAACCATTGATTTATGGGATGAGTTCAATCCTGCATTGTATCAGTTAAAAGTAGAAATGACAAGCCGGAACGGCAGATATCTGGATAAGCAACATCAGCGGTTTGGTTTCCGGGAAATAGGAACGAACGGCACTACTCTGATGTTGAACGGGCGGCCTGTTATGCTGAGAGGAACACTCGACTGTGCCATTTATCCGAAGACCGGGTATATGCCTATGGACAAAGCTTCCTGGCAAAAAGTTCTTGGCACGGTGAAACAGTATGGCATGAATCACGTAAGGTATCACTCGGTATGCCCACCCAGAGCTGCTTTCGAAGTAGCCGATGAACTCGGTGTTTATATTCAGGCCGAAATGATTTGGGGACCGTGGATCGAGGGAGAAAGTCCTATTCATGATTACCTCTATAATGACGGCTTCAGGATCCTGGATAGTTTTGGAGACCATCCCTCTTTTGTGATGATGACCACAGGTAATGAACTGGGGGCAACTCAGAATAAATACCGGAACCGCGTGATACAGATGTTCAGGCATGCAGATCCGAGGAGATTGTATACAGCAACAACAGGTGTAGGAGAAACCACCGAAGTTGACGATATACGGTATGCTAAAGGTTGGCAATATGGTCACGGAGCTACACGTCAGGGCTGGGGGATTCGTTTTACTGCGTTTGAAAACAATGACTTCGACTTTTCTTTGGGCAGGGATTCGTCGGTCGTGCCGCTGATCATTCACGAACTTGGGCAGTGGGTAATGTATCCCGGATTCGATTTCATGAAAAAGTTTGATGGCGTACTTAAACCATCCAATTTTGAACCATTATATGACCGCTTGACTGAAAATGGATTAGCCGGTCATGACAGGAAAATGGCCGTTGCATCGGGGAAACATGGACTGTGGAGAATAAAACAAGCTATTGAGGCTCAATTGAGGACCAAAGGAATGGGTGGTTTTCAATATCTGGGCCTTTCAGATTTTACCGGACAGTCAGAAGCAATGGTTGGCGTCCTCGATGTATTCTGGGATTCGAAGGGCTATACTACACCGGAAGAATTCCGTGAATTCTGTTCCGGGACAGTACCCCTGCTACGATACCAGAAGTGGGTATATACCAATGATGAAGTATTCCAGGCAAAGGCCAGTGTTGCACATTATGGGCCGGAAGCCATCAGTGGAAAGAATATCATCTGGCAGATTAAAGATGAGAATGGAAAAACGATTAAAAAGGGCAGTTTTGGAAAACCTGTTCTTCCTGTCGGCGAAATTACGGAATTGGGAATCATTACGATGGGCCTTGAGAAAACTGAAAATATTGGACAATACAAGGTTGAGATCAGCATTGAGCATACGCCTCACAAAAATCACTGGGATTATTATGTATATCCGGCCTCGAAAACAGTACCGGATCCGAAAAATATATACTTGGTGGACAGGTTCGACGAGAATGCACAGAAGAAACTCTCCGAGGGTGAAGATGTACTATTGTTGTGGGATGTTGAGAATTTCGGCAGGAATGTCCAGAAAGTATCCTATGTTCCCCAGTTCTGGTCTTACAACTGCGGAGCGCTCGGGAAAAACTACCCTGCCACGGCCGGATTGTTAATTGATAACTCCCATCCAATTTTTAACCAGTTTTCATCAGAATCATACAGTGACGCCCGCTGGATTGATCTTGTGGAAGGATCCAATGCTTTTGTATTGAATGATATGCCCATGCCTTTATCGCCAATGGTACAGGGTATCGATGATCTTCACCGCAACAATAAACTGGGACTGATATTTGAAGCAAAGGTAGGCAAAGGCAGAGTACTGGCATGTGCCATTGACCTGGAAAACGATCTGGATAACAGGCCAGTTGCCAGGCAATTCAAAAGAAGTCTGATCACTTATATGCAAAGTGATTTTTTCTGCCCGAAAACAGAACTGAGTCAGGAGGAACTTATTGTCCTGTTACCGGATCCCTCTTCTGTAAACAGTGTGATTGAAGGATCCAGCCGCTGGCCACTACATGATTACAGGGATATGCTGGACGGGGATCCAAATACCTTCTGGAGCAGTGAATGGAACGGTGGATGGAGGGCCAATGATCATCATTATGTAGTAATTCGCCTGGGGACAGGTAAGTTTCTGTCTGGTTGCCAATATACGCCACGTCAGGACTCTGAGAACGGGAGGATACGTGAATACAAGTTTTACCTAAGTAATGATGCGGAAAACTGGGGAGAACCCGTGGCCTCCGGAATCCTTGAAAATTCGGATCATATCCAGGATATCCGGTTCAATGATCCTCGGGAGGCTAAATATGTGAAATTTGAAACCCTGAAAGAAGTAAACAACAGGAAATGGGCTGCTGTAGCAGAGTTGCAATTTTATTAATTTTAGCTGAATCAAATGATAAAAGAAATCCGACTTGCATATACAGGTTTCATCTGGGGATTGTCACGGTACTGTTCATCTCATCCTGCCAGTAAGAAACTACCTTCGCCGCAATTACAGGGTCCCAACTCAGCAACGATATGGGAGAAGACAGCTTTAATGCACTCTGTTCGGAATTCAATTATTCATCACGACATCAGGGGATTTTGGTATTCGTAAAGCAGATTGGAAACTTTTAGTGGGAGAAAAATACGACGGTGTCCAATTGTATAATATGAAGAACGATGTTTTAGAAACTATCGACGTAGCCGGGCAATATCCTCAAACTGTAAAGAAATTAAAAACATTGCTTGAAATACAGAAAAAGCAGGAAGAACAACAAACCGTAATATTCAAAGTGAAAAATAAAGTGAATTATCGAATATGAAAAGAGAATTATTAATCAGAGTTACATTTATATTCACAATATCCCTGTTTATTCAAAGCAGATGTTTGGCTGGCGAATTAAATGGGAACAAATTGTGGTATAACAAGGCAGCTAACGAATCAGCCATGCGACTTAATCCCGATAGTGCTGCAGTGAACAAGAAATTTTCACACGAAGCTTTGCCGCTCGGCAACGGCCGTCTGGGCTGTATGGCCTATGGCGGTGTCGAGAGGGAGTTTATAGAATTTAATGAAGAGTCGCTTTGGATTGGCGATGAAGATAATACTGGTGCTTACCAGGCATTTGGTGAGTTTCACGTTAATTTTAAAATGCCGAATCAGGAAGTGCAGAACTATTATCGTGAACTGGATATTGACAAATCGTTGCATACGATTAGTTATCGAATAAACGGTATTAATTACAAAAGGGAATATTTTGCCAGTAATCCTGCAGGAATAATCATCTTTCGCTTTACCGCCGATCAGAAGGCAGCATACAGTGTGAAAATCAGGTTAAAAGATGCTCATAAAGCCAAAATTTCGGCACAAAAAAACCGAATTACAAGTAAGGGCTCACTGGAGGGATATGTTTATAATACCGATCGTAACAAGTTTGGAATAACGGATTATGAAATCGCTCTCGATTATGAAGCTGTACTTCAGGTAAAACA
Organism: Bacteroidota bacterium; assembly: GCA_039714235.1. Taxonomy (GTDB): domain Bacteria; phylum Bacteroidota; class Bacteroidia; order Bacteroidales; family Prolixibacteraceae; genus Draconibacterium. The sequence continues at coordinate 18,544 of JBDLJS010000072.1, forward strand.
CGAAGGCGGAACTCTTCGGACAGAAGACAACACAATAGTTTTAGACAAAGCAGATAGTTTTATTATTTATCTTGCTGCCGGTACCGATTACGCGATGGACCGCTCCAAAGGCTGGAAAGGTGAACATCCGCACAAAAGGCTTATCACACTACTTAACCGGGCATCAAACAGAAATTATAAAGATTTATTACAGGAACATATTGCCGATTATCAGAATCTGTCCAGTCGTTTCGATTTGAATTTGGGAACTAGTTCGGCAGAGCTTCTTGAGTTGCCGGTTAACGAACGTTTAAATAAATACAAAGAAGAGGGACACCAACCCGATCCCGATTTGGAAGAGCTGCTGGTTCAATACGCTCGCTATTTGATGATAAGCTCTTCGCGCCCCGGATGCCTGCCTGCAAACCTTCAGGGAATTTGGAACAATGTTAATAATCCAATTTGGCGCTGCGATTACCACAGCGATGTTAATTTACAAATGAATTACTGGTTTGTTGATAAGACGAACCTATCGGAGTGTTATGATCCATTTAGCGACTGGATGGAAGCCATTCGCCCCATTCGGCGTGAGCAAACAAAACGAGATATGGAAAATGTAAGAGGGTGGCAAACACATTCCGAAAACGGTGCATTTGGGGGCGTCAGTTTCAAAATAGTTCCCGGCGATGCCGCCTGGCTGGCACAAAACAGCTGGGATCATTATGCTTTCACACAGGATAAAAATTATCTTCGTGAAAGAGCTTATCCCATTATTAAGGAACTTTGTGAATACTGGCAGGACAGGTTAATTGAATTGCCCGACGGTACTCTGATTGCCCCTGAAAGTAAATCACCCGAACATGGGCCGGTAGCCCGTGGAAATTCGTACGAGCAGCAGTTAATCTGGAATTTATTCAGTAATTATATTGAAGGCTCTGAAGCATTGGGGATAGATGAGGACTTTCGCAAACAGGTTATTCAAATGAAAAGCAAACTTTTCGGGCCACAAATCGGGAAATGGGGACAACTTCAGGAATGGAAAGAGGACCGGGACGATCCAAAAGATACTCACCGCCATGTGTCGCACATGATAGCAGTTTACCCGAGTATGCAGATTGCACCGCGTACGACCCCTGAATTTGCAGATGCCGCGAAAGTTTCACTCATTGCAAGAAGAAATATCGAAAAAACTACTGCCTGGGGCATGGCATGGAAAGCCTCTCTGTGGTCAAGGCTTGATGAACCTCAACGTGCATATGAATATATTGGCAGCTTAATTGCAAGCAGACTTTTCCCAAATCTTTTAAGCCATATCAGCGGATATACTTTTCAGATTGATGCTAATTTTGGCTATGCCGAAGCTGTGTGTGAGATGTTGCTTCAGTCTCACCTCGGGGAGATAAACTTGATTCCGGGACTTCCAAAAAACTGGAGCAGCGGCTCAGTAAAAGGGGTAGTAACACGGGGAAATTTCACCATCGACATGGAGTGGGAGCAATCGAAATTAACGCGTGCTGTTATACGTTCAGGAAAAGGTACCCGATGTAAATTACGGACTGTAACACCGGTATCTGTGTCGCATAACGGAAAAGTTATCGAACCAATAAAAGAGAAAGACGGGAGCCTGAGCTTTCCAACGAAGGCAGGAGAATCGTATATTGTCAAATCATTATAAAAATAAAAATGTATCAACATGTGCAATAATTTCACAAAACTGTTTATTACTTGTTTTCTTCTCGGAGTAATCAACCTGTCGTGGGGGCAGGATAAAACAGGGAATTCTTCCCCGGCACCCGAAAAGCCTAATGTTTTAATCTTTCTTGTTGATGACATGGGATTAATGGATACATCAGTCCCTTTCCTGACCGGTGAAAATGGTCAACCCAAGGAGTATCCGTTTAACCGTTACTACAAAACACCAGGTATGGAAAAGCTGGCTGAACGGGGCATCCGCTTCGAAACTTTTTATGCCAACAGCGTATGTTCACCTTCGCGTGTCAGCCTGATGACCGGGCAAAGTTCGGCACGCCACGGAACAACAACATGGATTAATCCTATAAAGAAAAACGAGGGGCCGGCAGAGTGGTGCTGGGAAGGACTGAACAGTAAAAATGTTACTTTGCCCCGCATTTTGCAATCAAACGGATACCGTACAATTCATGTGGGCAAAGCTCATTTTGGCCCGGTAGGCAGCCAGGGCGAAGAACCAACAAACCTGGGATTTGATGTTAATGTTGCCGGCTCGTCGATAGGAAGGCCGGCCGATTATTCAGGATTAAATAATTACGGAACCGGATTACGCCATGTTCAGGATTTGGAAATATATCATGGTACCGACACTCATTTGTCGGATGCACTTACTTTAGAGATGTGCAGGAAAATAGACAATGCGGTTGAAGATAAAAAACCTTTCTTTGCTTACATGGCACATTATGCCGTGCACAGCCCTTTTCAGCCAGACCCACGTTTTGCCGGGCAATACCACGATGACCTGGGCGACAAAATGCCAGCCTTTGCATCGTTGATAGCCGGTATGGACAAGTCGCTTGGCGACCTGCTGGGGCACCTCGAAAGTATTGACCAGGCTGAAAATACCCTCGTAATTTTTATGGGCGACAATGGTTCTGATGCCCCTGTTAACAAGCATCAGCACGATATTGTAAGCAGCGCCCCGATTCGTGGAAAAAAAGGGGCACATTACGAAGGAGGAATGCGGGTACCGTTTATTGTGGCCTGGGCTAAGGTAAATCCTGAAAATAAATTCCAGAAACAATTCCAGATTGCACAAAATGCAATAACTACCAAAGCTTTTGCCACCATTGAAGACATTATGCCAACTGTGCTCGAACTTACCGGGGCAAATATCCCAGACAACCATAAAATGGATGGAAAAAGTATTTTACCGGCTTTGAAAGCTGCCGATACACCAACTGGGCGTAAGCATTTTTTAATGCATTTTCCACACCAGCACCGCAGCAATAATTTTACAGTCTATCGCGAAGGAAACTGGAAAATTATCAGGCATTACAATAACCAGGGAGAATCGGCTTTTGAATTGTTCAACCTCGAAAACGACCTGACAGAGTCGAATAACCTGGCAAAGTCGGATAGCAAAAAGCTGGAGGAGATGAAAAAAACCATGCAGGCTGAATTGGATAATGCTGGTGCACTTTTTATGGGAAAAAATTAAAAACAGACTATTATGAAATCAAAACTTTTTATTCAAATAAAATCACTATGATTCGATACTTTATTTTAACAATCATTTTTTTTCAACTTATTACTACTCTTGGAGCAAGTAATTTAACAGATGATAAAACCAAAGGCCAGAAAATTGAAATAAGGCTGGATCCCCGATCTGAAGGACGCGTTTTTGAGGGGATAGGGACTTTGAGTGCAGGAGCATCTTCCGCACTGTTAATAGATTACCCGGAACCTTACCGAAGTGAGATTCTTGATTTTCTCTTCTCTCCTAAATTGGGGATTGGTTTTCAACATTTAAAGGTTGAAATAGGATCGGGAATGAACTCTACCTGTGGTG